>JAISUA010000164.1 GCA_031272305.1 Clostridioides sp. | reverse complement strand
TCCTGTAGTTATGACAATATCACAACTTTCTAAACTTTTTTTAATTGTTTCAAAAAGCCTTTTTTCATTATCTCCAACCGTTGTTTGTCTGTATATTTCTACTCCAACTTTGGCTAGCTCTTTTGAAATATATCTAGCGTTTGTATTTAGAATATTTCCCAATAAAAGTTCTGTTCCAACACTTATTATTTCAGCGTTCATTTGAATCCTCCTGTGATTTTTTTATTTTTATTATGACTTTATTATAACCTAATTTTTCAATTTTAAAAGAAGTTGATTTGCATCATGTAATATTTTTTATAATTAAGCAAAACTATAATCTTTTTGTTAGTATCTGGTCCACTACTTTTGAAAAACAATTCAATAGTGGTACTTCCTAAAGACAAGCTAAACACATATACTTATATTAGACAACGAAATTTTAAAACTATTTAATTATCAAGTAGCGACGAAAAATATAAAACAAAATTTTTAATTTATTTAGTTATTGATTATCAACTAAAAATATAAAATAAAATTTCAAAGCTAATTATTATTAAGTATCAACAAAAAATAAAAAACGGTGTTAGATTACAACATTTCAGTTCTAGGGGGTAAATTATGAAAAAGAAAATTGCTGTTGTGATGGGTGGAGTATCTACTGAAAGAGATATTTCATTAAAATCTGGAGAAGAAGTATTCAAATATTTAGATAGAGATAAATATGATGTTTGCAAATTTATTATAGATGAAGAAAGTGATACTTTTAACAAAATTCCTAAAGATATAGACTTTGCTTTTATAGCTCTTCATGGGAAATTTGGTGAAGACGGAAAAATACAAAGTATATTCGAAGCTATGAAAATACCTTATTCTGGTTGCGATCCTCTTACTAGTGGAATATTTATGGATAAAAATTTTACAAAGAAAATTCTAAAAAGCTCAAATCTACCTACTGCTCCTTGGACCGTTGTAAGATCGATAGATGATATTGATTACAACCTTATTGACGAGATTGGATATCCTGTTTTTATCAAACCAAATTCTGGTGGTTCCAGCGTGGCTACATTCTTTGTACAAAACAAAGAAGAAGTTCTTAATGCTGTCACAGAAGGACTTAAAGTAGATAGTTGTGTTATGATAGAAAAATACATCAAAGGTGTTGAACACACATCTTTTATTTTAGATGGAGAAATATATCCTACTTTAGTGATAAAATATGATACTGTATTCTTCGATAGAGAAACAAAATATTCAGAAGAACATGGTGCTATAGAAGAAGTTATTTATCTTCCAGAAAAATTACAAGAAAAAGTAAATCAAATATCAAGTGCTATTTGGAAAGAATTTAATTGCAAAGGATATGTTAGAATTGATTTGATTATCAATGGAGATGATGTAAACGTACTTGAAATAAATACAATTCCAGGTATGACAACAACAAGTTTGATTCCTAAAAGTGCAAAAGCTAAAGGACTAAGCTATCCTGAACTTTTAGATAAAATAATAGAATCATCAATAAAATAATACTGTGTTATACGAAGCTTATAGCTGTAAAAAACAACTTTAAATTAATATTATATCAATACTCTTATAATATTTATGCTTTCAAAAATTTTTTCAAGTTGTTTTTTACATCTATTTAAACTATGCTTCTCATAATATCATAATAAAACCTAATTATTTTGCAGTGATATGTTTTTACATATCACTTTTTTCTTTTTTGTATTTTTACATTTTCTATTATTTTTTTATTCTATCATATAATACTCTGTAATCTAAATTATCCTCTTTAATTTTTAAGTTAATTATAGTATTATTTAATAAAGAGTGCTTATAAATGTACTTGTTTTAAAGAGGTGATATTTTGTTATTTTCAAATCTTAAGCTTGATGATAAGAAGCCAATTTACTTACAAATTGAAAATTATATTGAAAATCTAATTTTGAATGGTCTTCTTCCTCAAGATAGTAAGTTGCCTTCTACTCGTGAGCTCAGCCATATTTTAAATGTAAGTAGAAATACTATTGTATCTACATATGATGAGTTGAGATCAAAAGGTTTGATTTATAGTTTAGCAGGGAAAGGAACTTTTGTAAATTCACAGAAAGTGCTTAAATCAAAAGATTGGAATGTAGATTGGAATAAATATGAAAACAATTATTCAATTACTGCGAATAATTTAGATATAATAAAAACTGAGCCAAAATGGACGCCTGAAATGATTTCTTTCAAAAGTATATCGCCTGATGGAGAATTGTTCGATGTAGAAGGATTCAAAAAATCTTTTTTACATGTTATATCTCTTGAAAGCCACAAACTTTTAAATTATGGCTATGCACAAGGATATTTGCCATTGATACAATATCTCAAAAAATATATGATGGAAAAAGGAAACGTTACTACTGGAAAAGATATTTTGATCACAAATGGATTTACTGAGGCCTTCGATTTGATTTTATCTGCTTTTACAAAAGAAGGCGATAAGATTATTTGCGAAAATCCAACTCACAATACATCTATCAAAATAATGAAAACACACAATTTAGATATACTTGGAGTAGATATAAAAGAAAATGGACTCGATTTTGATATGCTTTCTAAAAAAATTGAAGAAAATATAAATTCAATAAAATTCGCATACATAACACCTTCGTATCACAATCCAACAGGACGAGTAATGACACCTGAAAGGCGATACGAATTTTATGAGATTTTGAGAGAAAATAATATTCCCATCATTGAAGATGGATTTGTGGAAGAACTCTTATATACTAGTTCTCATATATTTCCTATTTCTTCATTAGACAATAATAATAATGGTGTAATTTATATAGGAAGTTTCTCTAAAATACTTTTTCCAGGTATGAGAATCGGATGGATTTACGCTGATAAAAATGTTATTTCTAAACTTGAAAGCGTCAAAAGATGCAGAAATATCCACACATCTTTTTTAGATCAAGCTATTCTATGCGATTATTTGAAAAATGATTCTTTTGAAAAATATATGAAAAAAATTAAAAAAGTCTATGGAAACAAATTTAATTTTGCATATGAATGCGTAGAGAAATACATTCCATATGAATATATTTTCGGAGATGGAGGACTGTATCTTTTTGTTAAATTAAAAAATATAGATACTAGAAAACTTTTAGATGAATGTCTAAAAAGAAATGTAATGTTTATGCCTGGCGATTTATTTTTTGTAAACGATAATTCAAATGAATGCGATTTTAATGATGATAGAAAAACTACTTTAAGACTTGCTTTCTCAAGACTTACAATGGAACAAATCGAAGAAGGAATAAAAAACATAGCAGACATAATAAGACTTATCACCAGTTGAAATAAAATCTAAGGACGAAAGTCTTGAAAAAACTGAGATAGAAAATCTTTGATTTTCGTTATCGAAGTTTCCTACTTGGTTCGAAGTGCGAAAACATCCGTTTTCCATTATATGCACTTCTCATAATAAGACTTTTTTAAGAATGATGTTAATAGATAAAATACTTTTTACTGAAATTTAGGAGAATTAATATGCAAAAAACACGAAAAAATATAAGGAAAAATATAAAAAGAAGGAGAAAAATAAATAAGAAAAAATTATTGCTTACTATAATAGTTGCCTTTGTGTTTTTTTCTGGAATATCTTTCGCAGGATATAAAATAATTGATAAGTTTTGTCCAATTACTATTTTCGGAAAAACTTCAGCGTCTGATGATTCAAAGAAAAAAGATGCAACTAATTCAACCAAAGATAAAAAAAATGATGACGACTCAACAACTAAAGAGCAAGCCACTAAAACTTTAGAAGAAGTCGCCAAAGAACAATCAGATACAA
>JAISUA010000150.1 GCA_031272305.1 Clostridioides sp. | reverse complement strand
TAAAAATTTACACAATATATTTTACTTTCACTATAAACTCATATTGTATAATTTTGAAATTATAAAGTTATAAAAAATTTACTATATATAAATTTTCGTTACCTTTCTTATCTATATATTTGTCGATTAATATATTTTCTGTACACTCATCTATTACAATCTCTGAAGTGTATACAACTTTCTTTTTCTCAAATATTCTTTTATTAAAATCCTTAGATTTATTAAAATCCTTAGATTTTTTATCTTTATTTATAGTATATTTTTTATTGAGATAGTACTTTGTTCCTGCAACTTTTCCAGAATTAAAAACACGAGTTACTACATTATCTTCTTTCACATCTTTATAATCAATGTAGTGAGAATACTTGCTAATAACTTCATATTCTAAATCTTCATCATAAAGTTCTATTATCTCACAATTCTTAACATCTACAAAATCTTCGCTTCTTCCTATAGCAGTTAGATTATAAATATTGTCTTTAATACAGTTTAGAATTTCATCTTCTGCTTTTATATGGAGAATAAGCTCCACATTTGAAAGAACTTCATAATATTTTATTGATGTTGTAAGAGAACGATATTTATTGATTTCTGAATCTAAAATTGATTCTATTTTTTTTATTTTTTGGTTAAAATGCTTTTTCAAACTTGCATGTACTTTTTTATCACGTTTAGAAGCACTTTTCTTTAATTTTTCGTCTATTTTCTTTTTTATTTGAGCAAGTTTATCTTTTTTATTTTTTGCAATAAAATAATTTTCAAATTCCTCTTTATCAAATATCTCAATAAATTCTCTTTTTTTATAACTACCACCTTGTGATTTTGTAGTTTTAGCAACTTTTTTAAAACTACTAGACAACATTTTATCATCATAAAGTTTTACAAGAATTCCTCTATCATCAAATAAACTATCCATAAAACAATAATCTGTGTAGCATTCTTTGCTCAAAGACTCGTATTTTCCTTGAATACTTACGTCCATCTCCTTGTATTCAGTAAAACCACACGCTTTGTGAATAGCTCCTATTACTGTAGAAATCGGAGGAAGTGGATAAGTCATTTTATTGTCAAGAGATTCTTCTTTCCTATAATTAGCTTGATTTTGTGTCAAAATAATTCTAAGAGCTTTCATTTTATCACTCCTATACTCCGAAATATTCCTTAACTTCTTCTCTTAATTTCTTGAAAAACTCAATAACTGAGATATGTTCTATCTCTGTATCCAATTCAAGTTGTCCATTTTCAGAGAATCCTACTCTGAAGTTGTCTTCTGTTCCTAGTCTTTCTAATAAATCTTCTGTAACAAAAAGTTTACCTTTTGATACTTTTATAGAGTTTTCGAAGTAATGAGTTTTCCTTTTAGAAATTCCTCCAACAACAAAAATTGGTTCTGCATTGTCAAGATTTCCTTTAACTATTGTAGCTAGATTTTCAACACCATCTAAAATCATATTTACTCTTTCAGCTTTTTCTTGATTTGATGCTTCTGTATCAAAATTTTGATCTTTACCTATTTTGTCTAGATCAATAGTCAAGCTATATACTTTTAAACCTTTGTCATATTCATATTGGTAAGGCATAAGACCTGCTTCTTTTGTTTTTTCTTGAAGATTTATTCCTTTTTCTTTGGCAACAGTTTGTGCCAAGTATAAATTAGTATGGAATCTTGTATCATTTACAAAACTTTCGCAAGAAACTGCATCTGTAAGGTAGAAAGAAGAATTTCTTATATAAGTTCTATTTTGACCTGTATTCATATATCCACCTTCAAGTGCTCTTACATTTCCTGCATGATGTTCTTCGTCAACTAATTTTTGTGTTGCACCATCAACAACACCTGATAAATCATCATACATTCCAGATTGCACCATTATCGCATTTTTAAGAGATTCTCTACTTCTCATAGAATACATTTCTTTATTTTTATAGAATTTTTGTACACTAGAAATATTTCCAAGACCTTCACCATAATTTGAAGTCATATTAGCTACAACAGTTATTGTCAACCCTTTATTACTCATATTATTTTCTCTCCTTTGAAATTAATTTTCAATCATCTTTTTTATTTATTAGTTTTTTTAAGCATCTAATTTATTCTTGTCATAATTTTGTTTTCCAAGTGCATTTATAAAAGCATAAATCAATTCTTTATTATCCTCAAAATCTAAAAGTACTGTATCTAAAAACGATAAGTATACACCAGTATCCATAGATATCTTCATAAATATATCAAAAACTTTATCTTTATCTCTTGCTACCATTGAACTTATTAACTTATTTCTATATCTAGTTAATGCATTTTCTTCTAACTTCTTGATTATCTCATTAGCAACTCCATGTACTTTACTTATATCTTTTTTGAAATCTTCTAAAGTATTTGAATCCATACTATCACCCTTTCTTATAAGATAATTTATTTTTATAAGTTGTAAATTTCTATATGTTCTAGAAGCAGCTTTTTTCAAAGATACTTCAATAATATCTATTACTTCTTGTGAATTAATAATTGCATCGATAGTTTTAGAGTAAACATCAATGTAATAATTTTCGTTTATTTTTATGCTTTGTTTTAATGAGTTTGTTTCAATTCCAAGTTCACTGATGTTTTTCAATGTTTTAATTGAGCAAGAACGAAGAATTACAGTTTCAAAATAGTTCAAACTTTGATCTTTTGCAATAATTTCAACATCATGTTCTAGAAAATCTTTAACTCCTAATCTTTCACTTCCCATTATTAAATCAAAAAGTACATATTTAGATTTTTGCTCTTTATTGATATTATCATTAAAAATTTTATTTGTACTTTTTAATTTTTTTAATGACATATTATCATTTATAAAAAATGATTCTCTGTTCCCAACAAAAGCAAACGGTATAAAATCGAATTCCAGATGATCTCCACCTACAAATGTACTTTTATCTAGAAAAAATCCTACTGATTTTGACTTTTTACCTGCATCTTCGTAATATCCTACAACCTTCGAAAAGTCCTTTTCTAACAAGATACTATTTGGATTACAAAAGTTTTTATACATATCATTTTTATTCTTAAATGTATCAATTGTAATATCTACTCTGTTCTTTTCTATAGTATCTAAAATATTTTCTGCTGTTTCTTTTATATTTTCTCTATCCTTTAAATCAAATTTTAGATGTTTAAAAGTCTTTTCCATAATTGTATTTCCAGAAATATTCTCTGTTCTTACTTTATCCGAAACTTCTTTTGATGAATTTTCATTTTCTTCTTTTAGGTCTGTTTTTTCTTCTAAACTAGATTCAACTTTTTCATTATTATTTACATTTGATTCTGTTTTTTCATTTTCTTCAATTTTAATTGTAGTTGGTTGACTTTTGAATTTTGCATTCACCCTTTTTAAATCCAACTCATAAACTTCATCTACTCCTGATTTTTCTATTGTCTGTATTATATCTTTCACTTTATTTTCTACATAAACATGATGTAAAGCAGTCTTATAATAATCTTCTACAAACTTAGCATAATACTTTTTGAAAGAATATCTGTCTTTAGCTTCAATTTCTTCGCTATCTTTATCTATTTCATTTTTCGATATTTCTTCGATAGTTTTATTTCTTTCATCATTCAGTATTTCTTCACTATTTTTATCTTTCGAACTATTTTTGTTTTTTCCCTTTTTATCGCTTTCTTCATCGCACTTCACATATTTATCGTTATATATGAAATAGTCTTCTTCCAAAAAATAATCGACCTTTTCTTTACAATCAAGATCAGTTTTTTCGTCTAGAAACTTGAAGAATTTATACAGTCCAAGTATACTAGCTGAATATCTCCAATCACTAGGCAATAGAACACTATTACAATTACCTTTTTCTATTTCTAGATTCTCTGATTCCATCTTTTCGTATTCGTCTATCGTAAGTTTCATTTATTCACCACCTATCTTATAGCAAAATTTATTTTTAAGTCTTATTTTATCAATTTTGCTTTAACTTTTTAAATTTCTGCTAAAAGTTCCAAATATCCAAAGCAAACAGATTTACTTCCTATTCCTGTGTCATATAGTAATTTAAGAATTTCATTGTCTGCTTCTATCAGCACTTCCCCTGTTGTAACAGGTATATTTATTCCATAATTTAAAACAATTATTTTCTTGCATCTGATTGGTGTTATTTTGAAATTTTTAATCTTTTCTTCTGAAATATTATGTTTCAACGCTTTTTGTCTTACAATTTCATAAAGCCTTTCACTGAAACCAACTTCGTCAAATGTAAAGTATCTGTCTATGTTTTTTTCTTTATTATGATCTCTTACAACTAAGTCAAAAACTTTGAAAATCGCAGAATTTCCTTTTATCATTTTACTTTTTTTCATATTGATTCTTTCAATAGTAAATGAGTTCTTGTGGATTGAAAATTTATGGTTCTTTTGTTTTAAAAGACTTTGTGCTAGTATATATCCAATATTTCCTTCATCAGAAGTTGTCACATTGATATAGAATTTATTTTCTTTAAGAACAATTGATTCTTTTTCGAATTTATCAACTTTTAAGCAGACACTAAAGCAGAAATCCTTTTCAATAGTATCTTTGAAAAATTTATCAAAGCATTTTCCTTCTGCAAATTCACTTAACGATTTTTTTATCAAGCTTAAAATTGATCTTCTGTAATCTTTTGGTATTATATTATTTTCTAATTTTACCTCTAAGCTAAATCTCATTTTGAATCCCCCCTCTCTTCTATGTATTTTTTTGTAAAACTAATTGTATATTCGTTGTACAAATTTTGTATAAATTGTTGTGTATTTCATAATTTATTCTTTGATTTAATTGTATCATATTGTCTTTTTTTGTCCAAGCAATTTTTACCTATTTGTATAATATTGTTCACTAATGAAATCTGTTTTTATTTTATTTAAAATATATTTTTAGTTTTTGTATAAATTATAATAGTGATTTGTATCAACTTTTCCTATAATACACTATTCTTTAACTAATTTTTTCTTATATTATTTTAAATTTTTAATACATTTTTATCATATTATTTATTTTTTCTTTTATCTCTTCTTTCAAAAATTCCGGTTCAATAACTGTACAAGCATCTCCCATAGAAAGTATCCATTTGACAATCGATTCTTTTCCACTTACTTCAGCTATAAATGTAAGTGTCTTGTCATCATTTATAAAACTCTCTTGATTATGAGAAATATACATTTCCATTACTGGCAGTACAAAAGGATGCCTTATATTTAATTTCAATTTGAATTTATCGCTTTTTATCATACCGAAATTTTCATCAATATATTTACTCAAATCAAATTTTGGATTCCTTTCAAATGTATGCGACAATATATCCTCTTTTTCTATTCTCAATAATTTAAAATATCTCATTTCTCTAGCTTTTTCGCAAAAAGCTACTACATACAGTCCATCATTATTTTCATACATAGCATATGGCTGTATTATTCTTGTTGTTTTTTCAAGATTTATTTTGTTACTTCTATATTCAATTTTAACCTTTCTTTCGTTTACTATTGCATTCCTTATATCCTTTTCAACCCTTTTTAGTTTCTCATCTTTTTCTTTTATTTGATTTGAAACATAATATTCTAATTTTCTATTTGTTACATCATTTTTTGTGGATTTTTTAATTTGTTTAAATTGCTCATCGTTCTCTTTTATTTGATTTACGATAGAATTTTCCAAATCATTTCTCTGTTTTTCTTCTGTATAGCAACATATCTTTTTCTTAAGATCAGAAAAATCGTCTTTAAATATATTTTTATGTTGTTCTAATACTCTTTCAACATTTTTTAAAGTTTCTATTTCCTTTTGTGTAAAAGAATTTGGTGTTAAAAGGATTGAACTTTGAAGTTTGTAGTATCCATTTTTACCTGTTTTACTTTTTATTTCAAAGCCAATTTGTGATAATTCTTTTTTGTACTTTTTCACCATATCTTGAGATACTGATATTTTTTCTGAAATCTCTTTTATGGACATCTTTTTATTTTCTTGCAATAGCAAAATCATCTTTATAGCATTTTCTATTTTACTCATACTTACCTCCTGTAATTTTTTTATCTAAATTTACTAAGTGGTTTGAAATTCAGAAAGATTCAATTTCAATTATAATCTACTTCTCATAATAAAACTTGCAAGAAGTTATATTAAAATCAATGTTGCAAGTCTTGAAAGAAGTTATATTAAAATCAATGTTGCAAGTCTTAAAAAAAGTGAGCTAGAAAATCTATGATTTTCGTTAGCGAACTTTCCTACTTGGTTCGAAGCGTGAAAAACTCCGTTTTTCTTCATATACGCTTCTCATAATAAAACTTATCATCACTTAAATAAGATCTAGTGAGCTAAGTCTTGGAAATAATGACTTAACTTATTATAAAATATTATTGTAAATTTAAAAAGAATATTGTAATATATTCGTATGAGAAAAAATATGAAATATAAGTATTATTAGTAATTTTTGTTTTGAAAAATCGTTTTATGTTTTTAGAATTAAATCTACTTATACAGGAGATGAATTTGATGGAAAAAGAAATTACAGGTATGGATATTTACTATTATCAGGTCTGCACACGAAAACTTTGGTATTTTCGCAATGAGCTTCAGATGGAATCAGAAGATGAAAATGTAAAGATAGGCAAGTTGCTAGATGAAAATAGTTATAAAAGAGGAAAACACCATATCAATATTGATAATGTAATATGTATTGATTTTATCAAATCTGAAAATATATTACATGAAGTCAAAAAATCAAAGAAAATAGAAGAAGCAAGTATACTTCAGCTAAAATACTATTTGTATTATCTTAAAATGAGAGGTGTCGAATCACTTACTGGAAGAATAGATTATCCACTTCTCAAAAAAACGAAGGATGTCGTTCTTGAAGATGAAGACATAGAAAAATTAGAAGCAATAATTTCCGAAATAAAAGAAATTATAAATCAGGAGTTGCCTCCAAAATCAGATAAGAAAAACATATGCAAAAAATGTGCGTACTTTGAATTCTGTTTCATATAAAAACAATAGTTATATGAATTATCGTGAATATATTCAGAATTTTTATTTTATATAAAGAGGTGTTTTCAATGAAAAAAACTTATTATATTTTTACAAGTGGCGAATTACATAGAAAAGATAACCTAATACAATTTATAGATCTAGATGGAAATAAAAAAGACATGCCAATAGAAACAGTTAGTGATATATACATTATGAGCGATATGAAAATAACAACAAAACTTTTGAACTATTTATCTAAATATGGAATCGTCGTACACTTTTTTAATTACTATGATTTTTACACTGGCAGCTATTATCCTAAAGAAAAACTCGTTTCTGGAAAATTATTGATAAATCAAGTCTTACATTTTACTGACCAAGAAAAAAGACTTGCTATCGCTAAAGAATTTGTAAACGGAGCAAGCTACAATATTCACAGAAATATTAGGTATTATAATTCAAGAGGAAAAGATCTTGAAAATCAATTGAATGATATTGAATTTTTGAGGAAAAAAATTAATCTTAGCAAAGATATTAAAGAACTGATGGGTTATGAAGGTAATATAAGGAAAATTTATTACACATCTTGGAATGAAATCATCAAACAAGAAATAAACTTCGAAAAAAGAGTTTATAGAACTCCAGACAATATGATAAATTCTTTGATTTCTTATGTTAATTCTTTGATATATACAAGAGTACTCTCTGCTATATACAATACACAGCTTAATCCAACTATTAGCTATCTTCACGAACCATCAACAAGACGTTTTTCTTTGAGTCTTGATATTGCTGAAATATTTAAGCCTTTACTTGGAGATAGACTTATTTTTTCTATATTAAACAAAAATCAAATCACAGAAAAACATTTTACAAAAGGACTTGAATATCTTCATCTTACAGAATCTGGTTCTAAAATAATTGCACAGGAACTTGATAAACGATTGAAAACAACAATAAAACACAAGGATTTATCTCGTGATGTCAGCTATGAACATTTGATTAAACTTGAATGCTACAAACTTATTAAACATCTGATGGGAGAAAAGGAATATCAAAGTTTTAAAATTTGGTGGTAAAAAATTATGTTGAATCAAGGCTTTAAAATTTAGTGGTAAAAAAATTATGTTGAATCAAAGCTTTAAAATTTAGTGGT
>JAISUA010000142.1 GCA_031272305.1 Clostridioides sp. | reverse complement strand
ATAAATTTTTGTGTATTTATAGCTGAAAGTATGATAATATATATGTACAAAATCTTTATGTTTTAAAAATTAAATTCTATAAAGTTATAGAAGAAATAATATTGTTATTCAATTAAATTTAATATCATATAAAAAAACTAATAAAATTAATAAAATTATGGAGGAGAATATGCAACTAAATATTACTACTGATTATGCGATACGAATTATTTTGTATTTGGGTATGAAGAAAGGTGTGGTTTCATCTAAAGAGATTTCTGAAAATATGGGAATTACTCAGAATTATGTTATCAAAATCACGTCAAATCTATCCAATGCTGGATTTGTAAAGAAGGTAAGAGGAATGAACGGCGGTTTTATGCTAATAAAAGACGATTTGACATTATATGATATTGTAGAAAAAATAGAGCCAACTATAAGGATAAATCGTTGCATAGAAGAAGAGCAGTACTGTAGTCGTTGTGCAACGAAAAACTGTGCCATACGCAGAAAATTCGTTGGATTACAGGGAACAATTGATGGCTATTTAAAATCAATAACAATAAAAGATTTAATAGATGAATCAAGAAATTCTGTTATTTAAATAACAGTAAGAAATTATTTTTTCAATTAAATAATTGAGAAAAATAATTTGCTTCAGAAATATATTTTTGTAAGGAGAAATAAGGATGTCAATTTTAGATGCTATTCTGGACAAGTCAGATATTTTAGAAATCAAATCTCTGAATCTGATTGTTGAGAAAATAGATAAGTTAGAGCAAGAAATGAAATCTTTGAAGGATGAAGATTTTAAGACAAAGACAGAGAGCTTCAAAAGAAGAATCACTGAAGGTGAAAGTCTTGATGATATTTTGCCAGAAGCGTTTGCTCTTGTTAGAGAGGCAACTTTCAGAGTATTGGGAATGAGACAATACAGAGTACAACTTATTGGTGGAATTGTTCTTCATCAAGGAAAGATTGCTGAGATGAAAACAGGTGAAGGGAAAACTTTAGTAGCTATTGCTCCTGCATATCTAAACGCACTTGATGGCAAAGGTTCTCATGTTATTACTGTCAATGATTATCTTGCTAAACGTGACAAGGAACAACTAGAACCTGTTTACAATTTTCTAGGTCTTAGCGTTGGAGTTATACTTCAAGATTTGCCTAGTAATCAAAGGAAAAGTCAATACGACTGCGATATAGTATATGGAACAAACAACGAGTTTGGATTCGATTACTTAAGAGATAATATGGTCACAAGAAAATCTGAGAAGGTTCAAAGGGAACTTTCGTTTGCTATTGTCGATGAAGTAGACTCTATATTGATAGATGAAGCGAGAACTCCACTTATTATATCAGGTCCTGGAGATGAAAGTACTTCACTTTATGTAAGAGCTAATGAATTTGTAGGCACTTTGAATGAAGACGAGTACGAAGTCGACGAAAAAGACAACTATGTTACACTTACAGGGCCAGGATTTAGAAAGGCTGAGTGGTTTTTTAATATAACAAATATCACAAGTGTAGATAATATAGAGATATATCACCATATCAACCAAGCTCTTAGAGCAAATAAACTTATGGATTTGGATGTAGATTATATTGTAAATAGTGATGGAGAAATAATGATTGTCGATGAATTTACAGGAAGAATAATGGACGGAAGAAGATTTTCAGAAGGACTTCATCAAGCTATAGAAGCTAAGGAACATGTTGAGATAAAAAATGAAAATAAAACGCTTGCAACTGTTACATTCCAGAATTTCTTTAGATTATACAAGAAATTATCTGGAATGACTGGTACTGCTAAGACTGAAGAAGGAGAATTCGAATCTACATACAATATGAATGTAATTCAAATTCCTACTAACAGACCAGTTATCAGAGCAGACCTTGAAGATATGGTTTTTAGAACAGAAGAAGGAAAATACAAAGCTGTTGTAAAAGAAATCAAAAGAATACATGAAAAAGGACAGCCTATTCTAGTTGGAACAGTTTCTATCGATAAATCAGAGATGCTTTCTAAGATGCTTGTTAAAGAGGGAATAAAACATCAAGTATTGAATGCGAAACTTCACGAAAAAGAAGCTAATATAGTTGCTAAGGCTGGTAAAATTGGTGCCGTGACAATTGCTACAAATATGGCAGGGCGTGGTACGGATATTTCGCTTGGAGCAGGCGACAAAGATGAGGAAGAAAAAGTAAGACAGCTTGGCGGACTTTATGTAATAGGTACAGAACGTCACGAAACTAGAAGAATAGATAATCAACTCAGAGGGCGTTCAGGCCGTCAAGGAGATCCTGGAATGTCTAGATTCTTTGTGAGTCTTGAAGATGAAGTAATCAAACTTTACGGTGGAAAGACTATTGAGAAATTGATGAAGAAAACAGGTAGTGAAGATGAAACAAATATTCAAAGCAAGAGTCTGACAAAAGCTATTCAAAACGCTCAAAAAGGAATTGAAGGAAAGAATTTTGAAATCAGAAAGAATGTTTTGAAATATGATGATGTTATAAATCAACAAAGAAAAGTAATTTACGCTGAAAGAGATAAGGTTCTTGATGAGTCAAATCTTTATAATGATATTATGGGTATGGTTAAGATTATTATTGAAGAAGCAGCAGATATGTATTTGAAGAAACATAAGAAAAGAAATTATGAAATGTATTTGAAACGCTTGTACAATATATTTATGCCACTAAATACGATTTTGATTTCCAATATGGATGCTAAATCAGAACAAGAAATAATAGATGCTACTTACGAGATAGCCAAGAAAGTGTATGAGATCAAGAAAACTTTTTGTGGAGAAGATCTTGTTAGGAGTTTAGAAAGAAAAGTTCTTCTACAGGTTGTAGATTCATATTGGATTGAACATATAGATGCTATGGATCAGTTGAGACAAGTGATAGGACTAAAGGCGATAGGCCAAAAAGATCCTGTCAAAGAATATGAATTAGAAGGCTCTCAAATGTTCAACGACTTGAATAGAAGAATTAGAGAACAAACAATAAAATATTTGTTCAAATTTGATCAAGAATAAAAGAAAGAAATTTTTGATAGTATCAAAATTTTTGTGTAAACTTTTATTTTCATTAGAAACGAATAGGTTTTTAAAGTATTAATAGTAAGTTTACACAAAATATTTTACACCATCGTATTTTTTAGATTAAATGTTAAAAACATATTTAAAATAATATTTTATATGAGAATTTTGATATGAGATATTATAAAAGTTGAATTGCATAAAAAGAATTATAGGAAAGCTGATGAAATTGTTTTTGTATTCGTTCGTTACTTTCACACTTTATGTGAGTGTAAGCGATTATCTAATTTTACAAACAATATTCATCAGCTTTTATATTGTATAAAAGATGTATTGCAATTTAGGATAGAAATATTGATAAAAAGTTTATGTAAAAGATTTTATACAGAAGATTTTATACAGAAGATTTTATGCGAAAGATTTTATGCGAAAGATTTTATACAGAAGATTTTACACAAAATATTTTACACTATCATTTATATGATTTTTTCAAAAACGAAAAAAGACGTCCTTTTATTGAACGTCTTTTCGGAAACCGATTGATTTTATTTCAATCATTTCAACTAGATGTGTGAGAAACGGAAAAAAGAGAGATGTTTAAAAGTTCTTTCTTCCTGTATTCATTATACTATAAAAAAAATTAAATGTCTATTATTTTTTATTAAATGATTAAAAAAATATTACAAAATGTTTAAAATGAAAAATACGAAAAAATATTTACATAAATGTTGGAATAACTATTGTTCAGAATTAAATGCATGGCAAAAAATGGAAAGAAATATCGAAAAAATAAATTTATTTAAAAAAAAGTTACAAAAAGGTTAAAATTTTTTCTTAAAAATGTTATAATTTATTAGAGGATGTAGAGAAAGATTTTAAATGTGTAATTATGAAGTTGATTTAAATAATTGTTATTGCACGATTAAAGTCTAATTATGGAATTATTAAAGATTAATCTATAAAATATTTGATTTTCTTAGATAAAGATTTATTACTTTTTTCGGAAGTTATTAAAGTATAAAAGTAACAATTAAAATACAAAATTGTTACTTTTTGAAATAATTCATAACAAACAGTTATTTATTAACAGAACGATTACTAACAAATAACTTTGTTAATAAATCACCTCATAGCAAATAAGTATTTACAGATTTTATATAAAAATTATAAAATGAAAGGAGAAAGATATGAAATCAAAAACAACAAAAATTTTATCAATGGTAGTAGCAACATCAACTGTGTTTGCTGGAAGTATGCCAATAATTGCAAATGCAGATTCTATAGATGCTAAACAGATAACTATAAATTTAGAAAAGAAAAGTGTATTCTTAGGAATGACACAAAATGTAAGTGTAAAGTTTCAAAATAAACCAAATTCAGATACTATAACACTTAATTTTTTGTGCTATGATATTCCACTTGAAGCTACACTTAAATACAATCAAGATACACAAGCCTATGAAGGTGAAATAGTTTATAATAAAGATCCAGAATACCTAAATGTTTGGGAACTTCAAAGCATAGATCTTAATGATGCAAATAGAACTACACTTGACAAACAAGAATTAAAAAATATGGGCTTAAATCTAAGTGATTATGATGTTATCCAAGAATTTGTAATAGAAAATCCTAAGGAAATAAGTGCGATAGATGCTACAAAGACCAATATGGAACTAGGAGCTTCTAAAGGAGCCGTTCCAATCACAAAGCTTGTTGGAAATGATAGATATGAAACAGCTGTAGCAGTGAGCAAAGCTTCATATACATCTACAGCGAATAAAGTTATAATAGTATGTGGAGAAAAAATAGCTGATGGAGTAACAGCTACACCTTTAGCAGCTACATATGATGCTCCTATACTTCTAACAACTAAGAATGCTCTTCCTGCAAGTACAAAAGAAGAGTTAAAGAGATTGAATCCTAAAGAAATTATAATAATAGGTAAAGAAGGTGCTATATCACAAGCTACTGAGAAAGCTATACAACAAACAGTGACATCTGCAAATGTTAAGAGAATAGGTGGAGCTGATAGACATGAAACTTCTCTAGAGATAGCAAAAGCAATCGATGAAGATCATTCAATAAGCAAGATTTATATAGCAAATGGATACAAAGGTGAAGTTGATGCACTTACAATAGCATCGAAAGCAGGAGAAGACAAAGAACCTATTATACTTTCAGATAAACAGTCTATGCCAAGTAAATCGTATAATTGGTTAAAAACTCAAAGTCTTAAGACAGCATATTTTATAGGAGGTTCAGATAATATAGCTACTAATGTTATATATCAAATGAGTAAGATTACGCCTTCTTACAGTTCAAGTTCAGAAGACAATATTTATAATCATAGGATATCTGGAGAAGATAGACACCAAACAAATGCAAAAGTTATAGAAAAATTCTATTCAGGTTCAGAGTATGAAGCAGTACTTGTTTGCAAATCTGAAGATGAAACATTGGCAGATGCTCTTTCTGCGAGTGCTTTTGCAGCTAAATTAAAATCTCCAGTTATGTTTACTCCAAAGAACTATGTATCTGCTTATCATACTAAGAATATTGAAAGCAAAACTGTAAGTAAAGTATATCAAATAGGTGGAGGACTGACTTCTGCAGTTATGGAAAAGATTGCAGAAAGTATGTCAAAACATAATACTTCTTCAGATCATACGGATAGTGGAACTAAAAAGACAATTGTAATAGATCCAGGACATGGTGGTGTTGGTTCAGGTGCATCTTATAAATATCCTGCAGGTGTATTTGGAAGTGGAGAAACTATTTTAAGAGAAGAAAATTATACATTGAAGACTTCTCTTGCTACTACAGATTATTTGAGAAAGCAAGGATTCAATGTAGTGATAACAAGAACAGATAATAGTTCGCTTGATCTAAGTGAAAGAACAGCTATATCTAATAAAGTAGGACCTAGTTTATTTACAAGTATTCACTACAATGCCTCAGATACTACTGGAAACGGAATAGAAGTATATTATATGCTAAAAGATAAAGATGGTGGAGTTACAAAGAATGCTGCATCTAATATAATGAAAAGAGTGCTTGAAGTATTCAATCTAAAAAATAGAGGAATCAAGACAAAAGCACTTAGCAGTGATCCTACAAAAGATTATCTATATGTACTTAGAAATAATAACTATCCATCAATACTAGTGGAATGTGCATTTATTGACAATGAGAGTGATATAAAACAAATATACTCAACAGAAAATACAAATAAAATGGGAGTACAAATAGGAAAAGGAATAGAAGATACTTTTAAATAAAATTTAAAATAATACAATAAAAACATCTAGAAGCCTGTGAATTTGTTCGAAAGAATATTTTCGCAGGCTCTTTTATTTAGAAAAATTATTACTTTGATTTTATTTCAAGTTCCAATAAGTATTCTTATTGCTAATGAATTTCTGTAGCATCTTCTATTAGTTTGTATGTTATATACTCCGTTTGTCCTAAATATAATACCTTTTCCTGTCCATCTTCTGTTTCATATATCAATTTAGGTTTTATCAATGTCGCTTTTTTCAAATTTATACTTTTTTCAATAGTCAAATCTTTATTCTTACCTAACTTTTTTACACCTAAATTATTTCCAAATACATATTTGTCATTTAACTCAATTCTTTTCAAATTGACATTAAAATTTGAAATATTTTTTAGTTTGGTATAATAACGTTGTACGCCAGTATCCGAATCAAAAGCAGTACTGCCTAAAATTTCTTTAACATCAAGGTCGTCTTTTGTTGCTTTAACATCAACAACATCATCATATACATATTTATCTGTATCTTCTTTGCTTTTTTCACTGTTTTGTTTGTAGCTTTTTTTCTCTTGTACATCAAATTTCCATGTTCCTAATTTAGAATAATATTTTTTAGGTTCTTTTTTGTCTATAGTTGAGAGTTTTATTCCAATATTATCTAATTCAAATTTTCCTATCTTCTCTGGAATTAATTCAAAATTCAAACAATAAATATTTACTCCTTCTTTTATTTCATATTCTTCTAGTTGTATATTTTTGATATCTCCTATATCAAAATGCTCAACTCTTATTGTATTTCCATTTTTAAATTGATCTTTAAAATCATATACTGGAATACTAACCGCTATTATGTCACCTTGTCTTGCACATATATCGCCATCTAAATTTGATAATATAACTACATCTTTTTTAGTTAAAACATTCAAACTCTGTCTATGATTTATTTTATAAATAAAATATACAAATAATCCTAAAATTAATGACACAATGAATAAAACTAACTTTACTTTATTTTCTTTTAGATTCACCATTTTAAATCCCTCCTATTGAAAAAAATAAAATCATATGTAATTTTGTATAATGTATTTACTGCAAGTTATGTAATTCTAATATTTGAGTATGATTTTATGATACCTTTACAAATACAATTTTATGTTATCATAAATATATTTTTTACAAGTTAAAAATATGTAACAAAAACTAAATAAATTGAAGTATTTCGCTTGAAATTGTAACATTTTTGAATTGTTAATGAACTATAAAGAAGACTTATTATCACTTAAATAATGAGCTTATATGAAATTAGATATAAATAATTATTAAGTATTTTCTCTTTATTGCATCTTATTTTAGTAATAAAGTAACAATATTGCAATTTAACAAGATAAATATTTCATAATAAAAATTTTGTTTTAATTTTTAATTTCTAATGTTGAATATCTATAAGAAAATAAGAAATCTGTAACAAAAAAATAAAATTTGTTACAGATTTTTTTTATTTTCAATCTAACTAAATCCATTGAAAATACTAATGTTTTAGGAAAAATAAATTTTAAACGGAAAAAAGATTACAAAAAAGTTACAAAAGGTCTTGATTTTTGTAAGCAAATAGTGTAATATTTAATACAGTTAGTAATTAAAGTTACAAATTCGTAATGAATAAAATCAGAAAATGTTTATATAAATCAAATGCGTGAGATGGAGGATTAGAAAATGGTGTTTACAAAAGCTAAAAAAGCAATATCAAAGTCAATAGCAGGATTATTAGTAGTAGGGTTTGTGGTATCACAAGGATTTGTATATGATTCATATGCAGCAAGTGCGAGTGCAACAGTTAAACCAGTAGATTTCTTAAATGTAAGAACTGGTGCATCAGCTTCAAATTCAATAGTTACGAAAGTTTATACAGGACAAAAAGTAGATGTCCTTGATTATTCTAATGGTTGGGTAAAGATATCTGTAAATGGTAATACTGGTTGGGTAAACGGCAAGTATTTAAATATAACTTCAGATTCAAATTCAAGTGAAGAATCAAAATCATCAGCAACTGATACTGCAAGTAAAATAGATTTATTATTAGATATGGCTAACAAACAAAAAGGTAAACCATATAAATATGGGTCAGCAGGTCCAAACTCATTTGACTGTTCAGGATTTACATCTTATGTTTACAAAAATGCTTTGGGAATAACTCTTCCAAGAGTTTCAAGAGACCAAGCAGGAGCGGGTACTTATGTAAGTAGAGAAAATCTAAAAGCAGGAGATTTAGTATTCTTCGGTTCAAGAGGAAGAATAAGTCATGTAGGTATGTATATAGGTGGAGGTCAATTTATACACTCTCCACAAACAGGTGATGTTGTAAAAGTTTCAAGAATGGACACAGGAAATTATTCAAAAAGATTTATAACAGCTAGACGTATAGTTCAATAATATAAATAAGAAGATTAAGACATATTATGAGAAGTCAATATAATTGAAAATTAAGTTTTATAAGATTTGAAGTTATGAAAGTTTTGCTTTCGATTGAAAAGAACTTTTTATAGTGAGTCTTTATATATAAGAACGGATAGGCACGCAAGTAGCCTGATTTAAAAATAAGAGTTGGATGTGTGCCAGCTCTTATTTTTTTATAAACAAGTCTTTTTATTTTTTTACAAACAAGTAATAAATAACTAACTAACTAACTAAATAACACACAAAGTAAGATAAAATTTAGAAAATAAATAACTAAACAATACACAAAGTAAGATAAAAGTTAGATAATAAATAGCTAAACAATATTACAAAAATAAGATAAAACTTAGATAATAAATAACTAAATATTATAAAATACAAATAATTCAACAACTAAACAATAAAAATGCAAACTATAAAAACTAAAAGAGGGTGAATATTATGTTGAAAAAATCAAAGACTATTTCAATTTTACTAGTCACAGTGATGAGTTTAGTGACTATATTTTCTAGCAATAAATTAAATTTATTCGCAGAAACAGATTCAAAAGAGATGAGAGCAGCTTATATTTCTACAGTTTGGAATATTGACTGGCCATCTACTAAGAACAATCAGACAAAACAAAAACAAGAGTACACTTCTATGTTAGATACACTTAAGAGTGTAGGAATAAATGCAGTCGTAGTGCAAGTAAGACCAAAATCAGATGCAATTTACAAATCAAGTATCAATCCTTGGTCAGAATATCTTACAGGTACTCAAGGAAAAGATCCAGGATACGATCCACTTACATTTTTAATTGATGAAGCACACAAAAGGGGCATGGAGTTTCATGCGTGGTTCAATCCATATAGAATAACAACTTCAGAAACTTCACTTGATCAGCTTGCAGCAAATCATCCAGCAAGACTTCATCCAAATTGGACAGTTAAACATAATGATGGGAAATATTATTACAATCCAGGACTTCCAGAAGTTAAGCAATATATAACAGATTCTGTTATGGAAGTGGTTAGAAATTATAATATAGATGGAGTTCATTTTGATGATTATTTCTATCCAGGTACGAGCTTCAACGACGACGAGGCATATAAAACATACGGTGCTGGAAAAAATAAAGATGATTGGAGAAGACAAAATGTCAATGATCTTCTATCTAAAGTCAAAACATCTATAAAGGCTGTCAAACCAAATGTAGTGTTTGGGGTAAGTCCTAGTGGAATTTGGAGAAATAAAGCGAGTGATTCAACAGGTTCAGATACAAAAGGAAATGAAAGTTATGTAGGAACATATGCAGATACTAGAGCTTGGATAAAGCAAGGATTGGTTGATTATGTTGTTCCTCAAGTATATTGGGCTATTGGAAATTCAGCAGCTGATTACTCAAAACTTATACCATGGTGGCAAAATGAAGTAAAAGGTACAAATGTAGACCTATATATAGCACAAGGAATATATAAACAAGGACAAGCATCATACAATGGTGAGAATGTAGCAAAAGAAATAATTTCTCAAGTTGAATTAAATAGAAAATATTCTAATATAAAAGGAAGTTTTTATTTCTCTGCAAGAGATATTGTAAAGAACAAACAACTTCAAGCAGATTTAAAAAAATTATATGTAGAAAATCAAAACACAAATAATGATCAGAATCAAAATAAAGTAAATGAAAAAGTACAACAATTAATTGGAGCAGATAGATTTGATACAGCAGTAAAAATAAGCGAAAAAGGTTGGCCAAACGGAGCAGACACAGTAGTCATAGTAAATGGAAATTCTGTAGTCGACGGAATAACATCTACTCCTCTTGCAACAACAAACAACGCACCAATTTTACTTGTAGATAAAGATAATATTCCAAATTCTACATTAGCACAGCTGAAAAAATTAAATCCTAGCAAAGTGATTTTTGTTGGAGGAAAAAATGTAATCTCAGATAAAGTGATTGATTCCGTAAAATCAATTAAGTCTGAAATCACAACAAAAAGATTAGAAGGATTAGATAGATATCAAACAGCACTTGCTGTAGCTAAGGAAATTGCATCTACAAATGATATTTCGAAGATATATATAACAAGTGGAACAGGAACTGCAGATGCTATCTCAATAGCGTCAAAAGCAGGAGTAGATAAGCAACCAATTATTTTGACTTCTAAAGATAGTATTGATAGCAACACTTTTGAATGGATAAAGGAGAATTCTTCTAGTGATGTATACTTCATAGGAGGAGGAGCTGTTATTTCTGATAGTGTAATATCAAAAGTAGATTCTATAGTTACTAAAGATGTTTCTAAAAATAGAGTGGCTGGATCTGATAGACAGGCTACAAATGCAGAAGTAATAAAAAAATTCTATTCAGATACAACATTTGCTACAGTGTATGCAACTGAAAGCACAAAATTAGTGGATGCATTGACATCAGGACCACTAGCAGCCAAAACAAATTCACCAGTTGTCATTCTTGGAAATAGCTTGTCAACAACACAAGAAGAAGCATTTAAATCTAAGAAGAGTGATGTATTACACCAAATTGGCGGTGGAGTAAACGTAAGTGCAATAAACAAACTAGCAGAATTGCTATTGAAATAAAAAGTAGTTATAAGAAATAAAAAAACTCTGTAGGAAATTCTTACAGAGTTTTTTTATAATTAATCATTTGTTTGTTAATAATACTAGTATTATTTTTATGAAAATAAAGGAGCTGATAAAATTGTTTGGAAGATTAGATTTGAGCTGGAGTTCACACAAAGTGTGAAAGCAGCGAACGAATCTGAAAACAATATTTATCAACTCTTTTTTTAGCTTCTTTATATAAGTTAAATATTTATTACTATAAATTATCCTTATATTCTTTATCAGAGAATATAAAATCATGTAGATATTTCAAAGAATCATCGTCGAATCTTAGAACCCATCCAGCTGAACCATATATTCCACCTTTGCTATTTACACCATCATCAATAGGGAATTCAAATTGTTTAATATTAAAATCGCCTATTTGAAGTACTGTCATAGCCATACCCATGATTTCAGTAGGTTTCATATTTGTTTTAACATAAGGAAGTACTGAATTCACAAGTTCAGGATATTTTGTAAGTGATAGAGTTTTTACAGAAGAAAGCATACTTTGCATAACTTCTCTTTGACGTCCATCCCTATCAAATGCAGTATCGTTATGTCTTATACGAGAAAATGCTAATGCTTGATAGCCATTTAAAATTTGTTCTCCAGAAGTTGTGATATATTTTATAGAACCTTTGTTCTCATTAGTATTCCATTTGTATGTTTCTGGGATAAACTTATTCATTTCTCTTATATAACCTTTTTTAACATTTACCTTTACTCCGCCAACTGTGTCGATTATATACATAAATGATTCAAAATCGACAGTAGCATAATAATTTAAGTCAATATTAAAGTTTTGTTCAATTGTTTTTATTAGAAGTTCCGCTTTGCCGTATGCATAAGCATGTGTTAGTTTTTGCATACCATGTCCAGGAATATCTACATAAGAATCTCTCGCAAGAGAAGT
Organism: Clostridioides sp.; assembly: GCA_031272305.1. GTDB lineage: Bacteria > Bacillota > Clostridia > Peptostreptococcales > Peptostreptococcaceae > Metaclostridioides. The sequence continues at coordinate 1,563 of JAISUA010000142.1, read as the reverse complement.
AAGTTTTATACTTTTGTGTACACTATCTATTGTAAGTATCATCATTGCATCTGAACGAGATGCAGTTTCTCCTGGTCTAGCATCTATACCCATAAGAAGAATATTTGTAATACCTTTTTCATTTTTATAATCAAGGTTACTTAAAGAATCATTTTGAAGATTTGGATCGTGCATGTCTTTAAGTTTAAACCAAACATATCCATACGCACCCATAGGTAATATCACTACGAGTATAGCAAGGAAAATAACAAACTTCTTTAAAATTGACATAATTTTTCCTTCTTTCTTTTATGTGCTTGCACAATTTAGCTCCAACATATATTATATAAAAGTATTTTAGTTTTATCAATATCAAAAAAGTAACATTTATCACCACTTTAATGAAAATTTATAGAACTTAACTAATAGCAATGATATAAAGATTTGAGAATATACAAGATTTTTGTCATTAATACAATTTTATTGGACATATAAGCAAGTTAATAAGTAATTAATACATAATCAGAAGAATTTTATTGCATATATAAGCATTAAAATGCTACAATAGACGTATATAAATATTTTTTTGAAAAATTTATACAAAATTTTAGTGATTTTTTTATAAATACTGTCTTCTCGAGGTGTATACAATGAAAAAAATAGATAAAAAAAGAAATAAAAAAATAGTTACCGATAATTACAAAAATAGAAATATTAATTCATCAAGAAAAGTTCAAAATGAAAAACGAAACGATGATACTAATGCTGTTGATATATATAATTACAGAAAAAAATCTAACGCAAAACAAACTAGTTCAAAAATGAATGTGAAACAAACTAGTACAAAATTAAATAATGTGAAAAAAACTAACAAAAAGTCAAAAAGGATAAATAAAAAGAAACTTATTTTAGTTTTTGTTGTTTTATTTTTATTTGTGTTTGCTGTGTTCAAAATTTCTGCTTCTGTGATTGATTCTATAGCTAAGCAAAGAGAAATTTCACAAAATCTTGGTGATACTAACAAGGAAACTAAGACAAATTCTGATTCAACAGATAAAGATTCAACAGAAAATGATTCAAAAAATTCTACTGACAATGCACTGACAACGAAAGATACATCAAAAGAAGAGAAAAAGGCAGATGATGTAGAAAAAAGCATATCAAATGGGAAAAAATATATAGTTTTGATTGATGCAGGACATGGCGGGAATGACAAAGGAACTATAAGTAAGACCACAAATCAAGTATTTGAGAAAGATCTAACTTTGAAGATTGCAAACAAGGTGCAAAAATATTTGACTAATTATAAAGATATATCTGTTCTAATGACTAGAACAGATGATAGTTATTTGAGTTTAGATGATAGGGTGAATATCGCTAATAAACAAAATCCAGATATTCTGGTTTCGGTTCATATCAATTCAGAGCAAAATAATACAAATGCAGAAGGTATAGAAACTTGGTATAGAAGACCTACATCTGATAAAGGAGATAAATCAAAGGAACTTGCAACGACAATTCAAGAAACTATAATTTCTTATGTAGGTGCAAAAGATAGAGGCATATTAGAAAATAATTTTGAAG
>JAISUA010000068.1 GCA_031272305.1 Clostridioides sp. | reverse complement strand
TTAGAAAGCTGAACAGTAATGTTATCATAAGCAAGCCTAGTTTTCTTAATTTCATTGATATTATTGTATTTGCTCATATCGTTTAGATAGCTAGCTAGAATAGTATCCTGCGTGTGGCGAACAAGAATATAATCTTTTGTATTCACAAACTGCATTACACATTCAGGCATACCACCTACGACTAGGTACTGGCGATAAAGTTGCATTGCTTTATCATGCAATGCAGATGGTAGAGGAATATTACTTTCAAAACATTCTTTAATTCGCTTAATGAGATCAGTTTCATCATAAGCCAACATAAATTCTTCCATATCCATAGGATAAAGTGTTTTTATATCAACCTTTCCTACAGGAAAAGAAAATTTAGCTCTATTTACAGCAACTCCAAGTAAACTTCCTGCAACAATAATGTGGTAGTCAGGTGCATCTTCGCAAAAATATTTAAGACTAGTCAATGCTCTTTCACAAAGTTGCACTTCATCAAATACAATCAAAGTTTTTTCTTTTACAATCGTTTGTCCCGCAATGTGAGATAAAATTGGGATAAGGTAATCAGGACTTATATTTTCAGAAAATGTTTCATTCAGTTTTGGATTAGTTTCGAAATTAAAATAAGCAACATTTTCGTAGTTATTTCGTCCAAATTCAAGAATGGAATATGTTTTGCCAACTTGTCTTGCTCCTTGTAAAATCAAAGGCTTACGGCAACTATTATTTTTCCACATTTCTAAATACTGTGTGATTTTTCTATACATATAGCCACCTCCGAAAAATAATGACCATAGTATAGCATATATTCATGTAAAAAACAATGAATTTTAATATAATATCAACACTAAAATACATGAAAAACATACACTAAAACATGAAAAACATAAAAATATAAAAACATAAACTAAAACATGAAAAACATAAAAACATATACTAAAACATAAAAACGAAAAAATATACACTAAAATATAAAAACGAAAAAATATACACTAAAATATATAAAAATACAAAAATACACACTAAAATACATGAATAAAAGATGAAAAGGATTGATAAAAAGTTTATAGAGAAATATTTAAAATCACCTGAATTTTTATTTATGCAAAGTCAGTGCTACATAGATAGCTCATTCCATAAAAAGATGCACCGCCAAGTGCTATAGTACAGATGATAGTATTTGTAGAAGCATCAATCACAGATACATCTTCGCTATAACCATTAGAAACATAAATTCTATTTAGATTAGGATTGTAAACTATAGGTCCAGGACTCATTCCTACATCTATAGTACAAATAATAGTATTAGTATTTATATCGATTACAGAAACATTATTACTATCCATATTAGTAACATAAATTAAATCAGCGTCTTCATTGGAAGATATATAACTTGGAAGTTCACCTACACTTATAGTGCAGATGATATTATTAGTACTTCCATTGATTACAGATATGTTATCCTCCTTACTATTACTAACATATATTAAATTATGTTTTAGATTAGCTTCAACTATACTTGAAGAAGAATTGCTAATATTTATACTACAGATGATAGTGTTTGTGCTTCCGTCAATTACAGATACGATATATGTTGATTTGTAACGTTTATTTTTTTCTTCTGAAATAGAACTTATAACATAGATAAGATTAGTATTTGGATTGACAGCCATTCCTTGAGGGTAAGATCCAATATTTATAGTACAAATAATAGTATAAGTTGTAGGGTCTAGAACAGAAATATTATTGCCATAATAATTATCGACATAAATTAAATTAGTATTTGGATTTACTTTGATAAAGAAAGGTCCATCACCAAGAGGAACAGTAGAGATAACAGTATTTGTATTTGTATCGACAATATTCATACTATTAGTGAATATATTAGTAACATAGACTGATTTCTTTTGAGAATCAACAGTATTTTCAAAAGGTAACTCGCCTACACTAATAGTAGATATGATAGTATTTGTAGTCAAATCTATAACATCAAGTTCATTTTTATCTAGTATATTGACATAAAGTCTACATGAAGTGACAGTAGGTTGAGTAGGTTGAGTAGGCTGAGTAGGTTGAGTAGGTTGAGTAGGCTGAGTAGGTTGAGTGGGTTGAGTAGGTTGAGTAGGTTCTGTTGGGCAAGTGCATACACCAGTAGCACCTGTTGCACCTGTAAAACCATTTGGACCGGTAGCTCCAGTATTTCCAGTCAGAGTTTTAGAGAACTCAGATATTTTTAATGAAACAAGCTCAGATAAGACTTTCATCATATGAGGATCTTGTTTTATATTGCAAATTAACGCAGAAATTATTTTTTCTAAATCGCAGTTGTTCATAAGATAACCTCCTAGAAAATTAAATGCTAATATTAATGCAAATACGATTTACATTCTATTAATTATTATATTTATAAATTTGAAATATGTTACAGAGAAATATGTTAAAGAGAGAAAAAGTTTTATATATTTCGTAGTGGAAATTAAAAAAGTATGCAATCAATTTAGGTTGGATAAATACAGGTGAATTTCGCTATGAAGTATTTTAAATTAAAGTAAGATAAGTACATCAACTAATTACACAAGGAATAGCTGTTTTGCACTGTACATACGGAAGCGAATAGTCAATTCATCTCGGCACTAAAGTACCGAGAATTCTTGCTTTTATAATAAAAAGTTGGTAGTGTAAGATATTTTGTGCAAACTTATAGTAAGTACTAGAAAATGAAAGGAACTTATTATAAAATTTACTTAAAAGAAGAAATTGTCATATAGAAGAAAGAATATTGATTTATAATGTTATAAATTTAAAAAATGAGTTTGTTATGAACTATAAATTTAAAAAATTTGTTATGAATTATAAATTTAAAAAGGAGTTTGTTATGAAAAAAAATTTATTAGATGTTGAGGGTATAAAAGTAGGACAAGCACAAGATGAAGTTGCACTTACAGGTTGCACAGTTATAATTTGTGAGAAAGGTGCGACTTGTGGTGTAGATGTTAGAGGTTCTGCTCCAGGAACAAGAGAAACAGATCTTCTAGATCCGATAAATATGGTTCAAAAAGTACATGCCATAGTCTTGTCAGGAGGGTCTTCATTTGGACTTGAGGCATCTTGTGGAGTAAGTCAATATCTAGAAGAAAAAGGTATTGGATTTGACGTAGGAGTAGGTGTTGTTCCTATAGTTGTAGGTGCAGTGTTATTTGATTTGGCAGTAGGAAATCCAAAAATAAGACCAGATAAAAAAATGGGATACAAGGCTTGTGAATGTGCAAGTTCAGAAAAATTTATGCAAGGAAATTACGGAGCAGGTTGTGGTGCTACAGTTGGAAAATGTCTAGGTCCTGAAAATTCTATGAAAGGTGGAATAGGAACTTACTCAATAAAACTTGAAAATGGACTTGTAGTGAGTGCCATAGTAGCAGTTAACGCACTTGGAGATGTGTACGAAAATGGAAAAATAATTGCAGGAGCATTGACACATGATAAAAAATCTTTTGCAAATGGGTATGAAGTTATGAAATCTATGGCAAAAACGAATGGATTCAAAATAGATAATACAACTATAGGTGCTATAGTGACGAATGCTAAACTTACAAAAGCACAGTGCAAAAAGGTATCTCAAATGGCACACGACGGTTATGCAAAAGCGATATTCCCTATTCATACTGAACATGATGGAGATGCAATCTTCACATTAGCTACTGGCGAAATAGAAACAGATATAAGTCTACTTGGATCTATAGCAGTAGAAGTTATGGAGAAAAGTATAATAAATGCTGTCAAAAACGCAAATAGCGTGGATGGAATCATATCATATCAAGACTTGCAACCTTGATTTTAATATAACTTCTTGAAAGTCTTATTATGAGAAGTGCATATGATAGAAAACGTATGTTTTCGCACTTCGAATAACTAGACTTATTACCTTGGTTTTATTTCAACTTCTTATAAGTCTTATTATGAGAACTAAATTTTCGTTGAAAATAGAATTGATTGTATTGACATTAAATAATAAAGTTGATACAATAATTTTTATTGTAGCGTACATTTTAATAATATAAGTACGACTATTAAAAATAAATTTAAAAAATATTTTAGAAGTTCGGCATCCGATGTGAGCCGAAACGGAGGTGTATGAAAAATGAATAACTCGTCAGCTATTCAAGATTCAAACGTTTTAGGGAAAACACAAGAAGTGAAAGAAACACAGAAAACACAAGGAATTAAAGAAATACAAAAAACACAGAAAACACAAGGAATTAAAGAAATACAAGAAACAATCAACGTAGCAAAAAAAACAAAAATCAGCGTCAGAAAAATGACTATAATTGCTCTATTATCATCAGTATGTATTATGTTATCTTTGACACCTATAGGTTATCTTCAAATAGGACCTGTAAGTGCTACTATAATGCATTTGCCAGTTATCATTGGAGCAATTGTTGAAGGACCTATAGTAGGTGCTATAATTGGATTGGTATTTGGTCTTACAAGTTTTTTTAGAGCAGTAACTACTCCTACAGTGACATCATTTATATTTATGAATCCACTTGTATCAATTGTGCCTAGAGTATTGATGGGATTTTTAGTGTATTATGTTTATTTGGGAATTTTAAAGGCAACAAAAAAAGTTTCTGCATCAGGATTTATAGCAGGACTTATAGGTTCCCTTCTGAATACAGTAGGTGTTCTAGGAACAATTTATCTATTGTATGCTGACAGATATATGGAGATACTTGGTATCAGTGGTCAAGCAGCAAAAGCAATAGCAGGTATTGCTGTGACAAATGGTATTCCTGAAGCCATAGTGGCAGCGTGTATAGTTTCGCCAATAGCAGTTATATTTAATAGAAAAAAGAAAAATTTCAAATAAATATAATATTGATAAATACAAATCAAAATATAAAAAATTTATAAGAGAGAAAAAATAATAGCAAAAAGATTTTATTGAAAAAATAATTTTAAGGAAAAGAAAATAAAAAAAGATTTCACTGAATGACAATTTCAATAAATGGGAAATAGGAACAAAGAGATTTTATTGAAATAAATTTGAAAGATGATTCTCATAAAGGGTTTCGTCTTTTTTTATTTAAATAAGCAAGAAAAATAATAAATAAAAATAATCTATTAAAATATTGACTAAAACCATACTTTTGGTTATATTAACATATAGAAAATTTATTTAATTATAATCAAATAATAGAGAAAATGATATAATATAAAATTTTATAAATAATAAGAAGGGAAAAAAACAATGATTTTAGTTTTTGACATAGGAAACACGAATATGGTATTGGGGATTTACGAGGGTAAAGAATTAAAAAAATCTTGGAGAATCAAAACCGACAAGGACAGAACATCTGATGAATATGGAATAATAGTACAAAGTTTCTTTGATAAAAGTGGAATAGATCCACATTCTTTCGTTGATATCATAATATCTTCAGTTGTTCCAAATGTAATGCATGCAGTTGAAAATTTTTGTTACAAATATTGTGGAATTATTCCTAAAATAGTTGGACCAGGAATCAAAACTGGTTTGAATATAAAATACGACAATCCTAAACAAGTTGGAGCAGATAGGATTGTAAATGCAGTAGCAGGTATAGAAAAGTATAAGACGCCTCTAATAATTGTCGACTTTGGAACTGCGACAACTTTTTGTGCAATCTCAGATAAAAAAGAGTATCTTGGAGGAACTATTGCTCCTGGAATAAAAATTTCAAGTGATGCACTGTTTGAAAGAGCATCAAAACTTCCTAGAGTGGAACTTATCAAACCTGGAAAAGTTATTTGTAAAAATACTGTAGAATCTATGCAATCAGGAATTATTTACGGATATGTAGGTTTAGTGGAAAAGATAGTTAGCAAAATGAAGAAAGAGCTTAAAAACAAAGATGTGAAAGTTATAGCTACAGGAGGACTTGCAAATTTAATAGCCTCTGAAACAGATGCTATAGATGTTGTAGATTCTATGCTTACACTAGATGGACTTAGAGTTATATATGAGAAAAATATAGACGTAGAACAAAAACACTAAGTTTTAGTGATTAGGAAGAGGTAATATATTTAATGGAAATAGAAAATTTAAGTATGCAAAACAAAACAAGTTTGCAAGAAGAAACAGGTTTGCAAGAAGAAATAGGTTTGCAAGAAAATATAAGTCTGCAAAAAAAAGCAGATTTGAACGGAAATTCTTATGAGCTAGATTGTGAAAATCGAAATTCAATAAAAAATGGATTGGATTTATCAAGAAAAAATAGCTTAGATTTATCAAAAAAAAATAGTGGTAAATTACAAATAGGAGGGTTTTCATCAGAAGGTAGAGTGTTTTTAGCTCCTATGGCTGGTGTTACTGATCTTGCGTTTAGAATTATCTGCAAGCGAAAGGGGTGTGACTTGCTTTATACAGAGATGATAAATGCGAAGGCTCTTTGCTATGATGATCAAAAAACTAAAAAGATGTTGAATATAAAAGAGGAAGAACATCCTGTTGCAGTACAAATATTTGGTTCAGAACCGGATTTTATGGGACGAGCTACAGAAATTTTAAATGATTATCCAAATGAAATTTTAGATATAAATATGGGTTGTCCAGCTCCAAAAGTTGTAAAAAATGGAGATGGTTCAGCACTCATGAAAAATCCAAAACTAGCTTACAAAATTATGGAAAGTGTAGTGAAAGCATCTAAAAAACCTGTCACTGTTAAGATGAGAAAAGGATGGGACGAAAATTCTATAAACGCTGTTCAGATTGCAAAACTTGCAGAACAAGCAGGAGTGTCAGCTATAACAATTCATGGAAGAACGAGAGAACAATATTATTCTGGGAATGCTGATTGGGATATAATCAGAAAAATAAAAGATAGTGTAAAGATTCCTGTAATAGGAAATGGTGATGTCACAAGTATCGAAGATGCTATAAAAATGTTTATCATAACTCATTGTGATGCGATTATGATAGGAAGAGGAGCTCAAGGAAATCCGTGGATTTTTAATAGGATAAATAATTTTTTGAAAAATAATATAGATTTAGATGAATTAAGGAAGATAGAGCTAAAAAATGTTGAGGAAACAGATTTGACTAGTATTAAAATTAGAATAAGTGACAAAATAGAAAAATACAAAGTTGATGAAGTTTCAAATCAAGAAAAAATTGATACAATTATAGAACATTTAGATTTGGCAATACAAGAAGATGGCGAGTATGTAGCGATAAGAGAGATGAGGAAGCACATAGGTTGGTATTTAAAAGGAATGAAAAACTCTGCTAAAGTTAGAAATGAAATCAATAAGTTAGAAACATATAATGAAGTCGTATATATGTTAAAAGAATATTTAAATAACTTTCAGAATTAATCTTTGGTAAATTAAAGAACCGCTCTGCTGAGAACAGTAGCGGTTCCGATAATACTGAAGATTAATTTCTTTAGTCCTTATTGAGAATCCAATCTTAGCTAGTAGATTATTTTCTCTTCTTTTTTATATTATACAACGAACTAAAAAAATATACTAGTATTTTTTAAATAAAAATTCACCAATAAAAATACATTGCAATTTAGGTTAAATT
>JAISUA010000157.1 GCA_031272305.1 Clostridioides sp. | reverse complement strand
ATATTGTTTTTATTTTTCAACCAGCTGAAGAAGGACCAGGAGGAGCTGAAGATATTATCAAAGCAGGCGTCCTAAAAAAATTTGGAGTAGATGAAATCTATGGACTTCATATTTATCCTGATATTGACGAAGGATTTGCAGGAGTAAGAGAGGGATACTTTATGGCTCAAATAGGGGATATTGATATAGATATTCATGCTAAAAGCGGTCATGGAGCTATGCCAGAGACTAGCATTGATGGTCTTGTGATTGCTTCCTATTTCGTAAATGCTATTCAAAGTATTGTTTCTAGAAATGTAAGTCCTGTAGAAAGTGCAGTGCTTACTATAGGAAAAATTGAAGGTGGAAGTAGAAGAAATATAATTGTTGAAGATATAAGATTAGAAGGTACTATGAGAACTTTTTCACCTAAAGTATACGAAACTATGAAACAAAGACTTAGAGAAATTGCAAAAGGAACAGAAGTAGCATTTAATTGTTCGATAAAAGTAAATATTAAGGATGATTATATAGCTGTAAAAAATGATAAAAATTTGTGCGAAGAATTTATAAAGGCAATAGGAAGTGAAAATATTATAAATCTCGATCCACTTATGATATCTGAAGATTTTTCGTATTATCAAAGGGAAGTGCCAGGATTTTTCTTTATGCTTGGAGCAAAAAATACACAAAAAGGATATGAATATCCACTTCACAATATAAATTTCAACTTTGATGAAAAGATACTTTTAAATGCACTTGAAATATATGTGAAATTATTGAAATTCAAAGGTTCTTTATTATAAAATAAAATAAATAAAAATAAGTTGTAAAAACATACCCCTATTCTGTATATTTTTTTATTTAATGAAAAAAATACTTAAAAAAGGGGGTGTTTTTATGAAAAACACAGATACAAATAGAGAAAGTTTATGCGAAATTGTAGATTTAAAAGTTCCTAAATTAAAGAATACTAGAAGCAGAAAAATAATTACAAATAATGATTATATGAAGTATGAAATAACCTCAGAACTTGGATTAATAGATAAAGTCATAGAAAAAGGTTGGGGTGGACTTACTGCAAAAGAAGCAGGAAGAATTGGTGGAATAGTCACATCTAAAAAAAGAAAAATGAAGAAGGCTGACGAGAAAATATCAGAAAGTAAAGAATAAAAATAAAGTATATGAACAATCACACAAAATCAATGTTATAGTGATTTGAATTAGAAAGAGGTGGTTTAGTGCATCAATATAGTGAATTTGCTTATATTTACGATGAGCTTATGAATGAGGTAGATTATATCGCTTGGATTGAGTATTTGGAACAAATAATGGCAATCGAAAATGCAAGTGTTAAAAATATTCTTGAGCTTGCTTGTGGGACAGGAAACATTACACTTCCTCTTGCAATCAAAGGATATGATATAGTTGGAATGGATATTTCAGAAGAAATGTTGAATGTTGCGGTTAAAAAGTCCAAAGAAATCGGTGTAGATATCGTGTATTTAGAACAGGATATAAGGAATTTAGAATTTGAAGTAGACGGACTTGATTGCGTGCTTTGCTGTTGCGATGGATTTAATTATATATTGAAAGATAAACATTTGAAGAATATATTTACAAAAGTATACTATCAAATGAAAGAAGAAGGAATATTCATATTCGACATAAGTTCATATTATAAACTTACAAAAATCTTAGGTGACAACACATATGGTGAAGAAAAAGAAAATATAACATATATGTGGCAGAACTTTTTCAACTATGAAAATAATACTTTAGATATGGATTTAGTATTTTTTGTAAAAGATGAAAATGGTAAATATGATAAATTTAACGAATATCATACTCAAAGAGCTTACAAAGAAAATGAAATTGCAAATATACTTAGAGAAGTTGGATTTTCGAAAATAAAAACATATGGAGATTTTAGTTTTGAAAAACCAAAAGAAGACACAGAGAGAATAACATTTGTATGTAAAAAATAAGGAGAACAAAAGATGAATGATTACGTTTTAAGAGCCATAAGTTCTAATGGAGAGGTTAGAGCATTTGTAGGTGTGACTACAAATATGGTTGAGAAAGCTAGAAGTTTTCATAATACTACAAAAGTAGCTACAGCAGCTCTAGGAAGAACGCTGACTGTAGCTTCTATTATGGGACTTATGATGAAGAATAAAGGCGATAAATTGACAGTGATACTAAAAGGAGGAGGACCTATAGGCACTATACTTGTCACAGCCAATGAAAAAGGAACTGTAAAAGGTTATGTTACAAATCCAGATGTAGAAGTAGAGGATTATGCAAATGGAAAATTAAATGTAGCTGGTGCTGTTGGAAACAATGGAATACTTACAGTTATAAAAGATTTTGGACTACTTGAACCTTACAATGGATCATATCCAATCAAAAGTGGTGAAATTGCCGAAGATTTTACAAATTACTTTGCTATGTCAGAGCAAACACCTTCTGCGGTCGCACTTGGAGTTTTGACAACTAGTACAAAAGTTGAGTGTGCAGGAGGATTTGTAGTACAACTTATGCCTGAAGCGACAGAAGAGACTATTTCTCAACTTGAAAAAAATATTTCTAATATAAAATCCATCACTCAAATGTTGCAAGAAAATTATACAGCAGAAGATATTTTGAATACTGTTTTGGAAGGTCTTGAACCTAGAATTTTGGATAAAGATGAAGTAGTGTATGAATGTGATTGTTCAAGAGAAAGAATGGAAGAAGCACTTATTTCTTTAGGAAAAGAACAACTTAGCGAACTTCTTGAAGAAGATAAAGGAGCAGAACTTGGATGTCATTTTTGCAACAAGAAACATTATTTTAGTGAAGAGGAATTGAAAAAAATTATAGAAAATATTTAAGAAGTATTGTCGAGAAGTATATTTTAGTGAAGAGGAATTTAAAAAAATTATAGAAAATATTTAAGAAGTATTGTCAAGAAGTAAGTATCTTTAGATGAATTAGAGTTCTTACTTGCAAAAATACCGTTTATTTACTAATATAGATATATAGAACTAAATATGTGATATAATAATTTTAAAATAAATTGTTAGTTCATTAAAAAATAAAATTTCAATCAAAAACTAAATAGAAAAATGGAAAGCGAAGGTAAGAATATTATGTCGATGTTAAACAAAAAAACTATTGAAGATATAAATGTAGAAGGAAAAAAAGTATTATTAAGATGTGATTTCAATGTTCCTCTACAAGATGGGAAAATAACTGACGACAATAGATTAAAAGGTGCAATACCTACAATCAACTATCTTGTATCTAATGGAGCAAAATTAATTTTATGTTCTCACTTAGGAAAACCAAAAGGAGAACCTAAAAAAGAATTATCACTAAGACCAGTAGCTGAAGAATTAACTAAAATGTTAGGCAAAAATGTTATGTTTGCAGCTGACGACAGTGTTGTAGGAGAAAATGCGAAAAATGCTGTAGAAAATATGAAAAATGGAGATATAGTTCTTATAGAAAATACAAGATACAGAAAAGAAGAAACAAAGAATGAAGAAAATTATTCAAAAGAACTAGCTTCACTTGCAGATATATTTGTAAATGATGCATTTGGAACAGCACATAGAGCACATTGTTCAACAGTTGGAGCTGGAGAATTTTTAGAAGAAAGAGTTTGTGGATACCTTATTCAAAAAGAATTGAAATTCTTAGGAGAAGCAGTTGAAAATCCTAAAAGACCATTTACTGCAATACTTGGAGGTTCAAAAGTATCTGATAAATTGAATGTTATAGATAATCTTCTTGAAAAAGTTGACAACCTTATAATTGGTGGAGGAATGGCATATACATTTTTGAAAGCACAAGGATTTGAAGTAGGAAATTCACTTCTTGAAGAAGATAAGATAGAATATGCAAAAGATATGATGAAAAAAGCAAGCGATAAAGGTGTAAATTTACTTTTACCAGTAGATTCAGTGAT
>JAISUA010000085.1 GCA_031272305.1 Clostridioides sp. | reverse complement strand
ATATATGTTAGATGAGTGGAAATGGAAACTTTATATTTCAGGAAACAAGATATATTTTATTCCAAATGCAATAAATAAGGAAAATGCGATTAAATATGTTTGTGATATTTTAGGTGTTGAAGAATTTTCTAGTATAGGAGATTCTATGTTGGATAAAGAGATGCTTAAGATGTCAAAACAACCTTATTGCTTGAAACATGGCGAACTTGTAGACAATATGAAATACACAGATTATATTAGACAGTACAAAAATATAATATTAGAAAGAAATAAGATATTAGAAAAAAACAAGTTACAAAGTTATAATAAAAGTGAGGAATTTTATATTTTAAATTCAGTAGATGAAAAAAAATTAAAAACAAGTGATTATAAAAAATTAGAAACAAGTGATTGTATAAGTGAAGAAAATAAATCAAAGCTTGATGATTTTATAATATCAAGCAGTGAAGGAATGACAGGAACTGAAGAAATATTGGAAAAAATTCTAGAAGAAAATTAAAAATATGACAAAAAATATTAAAGTAGAATAAAAAATAAATTAAATTTTTTAGATAAATTCAAAAAAACACTTGTTAAAAAAGGAAAAATGTTATATACTCAATCTATAACAAAATTAAAAGTGAATACTAAGATAGAGGAGCGAGATTGATTAGTAATATTGATGAGGTAAGCACAATGATTCAATATGAAAGGTGATGTCGCCGAAGTCTGTACAGAATGCTTTGACTGTACAAGGCTGGGGATACATAGAATATGTGTATCACTGTCACAAAAATTTGTGGTGGGCTATCATTTGAGGTACTGTATAAAAATCTTGTTTTTCAAGATGATATTTTCGATATTCAACCCCTCAGGTGTGAGCCTGAGGGTTTTTTTAATTTAGGAAATATAAATTACTCATAAAAAGCTTTATTCAACATTATGAATTTTTTTGTACTCACAAAATTTATTGGAGGTTATAATATGCGTAATAAAAAATTTAATTTGATTATCACGACTATATGTATGATTTTTTTATTCACTATAGTTGGTTTTGCAGAGGAAACAGATCCTTCTGTAATTAATGCAGCAAAATTTGGAATATGGACTTTGATACCACCTTTAGTAGCTATAGGACTTGCGTTTATAACAAAAAATGTTGTGATTTCTTTGTTATTAGGAATTATATCAGGTAGTTTTATAATACAGTTATCAGGTCAAAATGTTTTTATGGCGATAATAAACGCATTTCTAGATGTAGTAAGTAGAGCACAAAGTTCTCTTGCAGATCCATGGAATGCAGGTATTATACTTCAAGTTCTTGCTATAGGTGGAGTAATCAACCTAGTTGCTAAAATGGGAGGAGCTAAAGCAATAGCTGAAGCTCTTGCAAACAAAGCAAAATCTCGTAGAGGTACACAACTTATAACTTGGCTGTTAGGTCTATTTGTATTCTTTGATGATTATGCAAACTCACTTATAGTTGGACCGATTATGCGTCCTGTATCAGATAAAATGAATATATCAAGAGAAAAATTAGCATTTATAATAGATGCAACAGCAGCTCCAGTTGCAGGTATAGCTATAATTTCTACTTGGATAGGTCTTGAAGTTGGTCTTATAAACGATGCACTTACATCAATAGGTGTAAAGGCAGACGCATTTGGTGTATTTTTAAATACAATACCATTTAGATTCTATAATATATTGATATTGGCATTTATAGTATTTTCAGCTATAACAGCTAAGGAATTTGGACCAATGCGACAAGCAGAAATAAGAGCAAGAAAAGGCGAAATATCAAATAGAGATGAAAATTCTCAAGAGATGGAAGAAGACGAACTTGCTCCAAAAGAAGGCGTAAAACTTAGCATTTGGAATGCAATAATACCTATAGGAACACTTGTTATAGGAGCTCTTATTTCATTTTATTACAGTGGATATACAGCAATTATGAGTGGAGAGGATCAAGCATTGATAAGTCTTATGAGCAACTCACCAATTTCATTTGATGCTATAATACAAGCATTCAGTGCATCAGATGCTTCAGTTGCCCTTTTCCAATCAGCACTTCTTGCAAGTTTTGTAGGAATAGTAATGGCTGTTGCGAAAAAAATATTTACAGTGTCAGAAGCGATAGATGTTTGGGTTGATGGTATGAAAACATTGGTAATTACAGGTGTAATCTTAATACTTGCTTGGTCTTTGAGTTCAGTAATAAAAGAACTTGGAACTGCGAAATTCTTGATAAAATTATTATCAGGTTCGTTGCCACCATTCTTATTGCCATCACTAATATTCATACTAGGCTCTATTATTTCGTTTGCAACAGGAACATCTTATGGAACTATGGGAATACTTATGCCACTTGCAATACCTCTTGCATATTCAATAAATCCGGATATGTCGTATGTAGTAGTATCAACAAGTGCTGTACTTACAGGTGCAATATTTGGAGACCACTGTTCACCTATATCAGATACAACTATACTTTCATCAATGGGAGCAGGATGCAAACACATTGACCATGTAAATACACAAATGCCGTATTCAATATTTGTTGGAGCGATAGCAATATTGTGTGGATATATACCAGCAGGATTTGGAATTCCTGTGTATATAGTACTTCCATTTGCAATGGCAGTAGTATATGTAGGACTTCAATTAATAGGTAAAAAAGTAGCGTAAAAGATAGGAAAGATAGTATTGGATTTAGAAATAGCTTCAAAATTAATGAAGCTATGTTATAGAAAAATTTTATTAAAATAGCTGATGAATGTTGTTTTTAGATTTGATTTTAGCTTACGTTATCACAAAGTGTGAGAATAGTAACCAAATCTACAAACAATGTCATCAGCTTTTTAATTGCTATATATAATCAGCTCATTTTAACTACTATATACAAATAGCTTTTCAATAACTATAGACTATTAATTAATAGAAAAAAAGGTTCTTTGTCAATTAGGTGGATATTCCCATATAATATTAATTCATAGAACGGAGCTTCATTAATTTTGAAGCTCTTTTTAAATTCCTAAATCCAAACGCTGCGTTTTTCGCCTGCTTA
>JAISUA010000004.1 GCA_031272305.1 Clostridioides sp. | reverse complement strand
TATGAATTTAAAAAAATGAATTTAAAAGACATATGTTTGAAAATATATGGTTAAATAAAAAAACAATCTATTTGAAATATTGAATTCTTAATAAAAAATAAGTTTATCAAAAGAAATTTTATACAAAAGAAAAGGTGGAAAATATGTACGAATTAAAAGTAAAAAAAATAGATAAAGATGCTAAAATTCCAAGTTTTGCACACAAAGGTGATGCAGGTATGGATTTATATTCTATAGAAGAAAAAATAATAAAAGCAGGAGAATCAGAGCTTATACATACAGGTATTTGTATTGAGCTTCCAGAAAATACAGAAGCACAGGTAAGACCTAGAAGTGGACTTGCACTCAATCATTCTGTGACAATTTTAAATACTCCTGGAACTGTAGATGAAGGATACAGAGGAGAAATAAAAGTAATTATGATAAATCATGGCGAAAAAGATTTCAAGGTAGAAAAACATATGAAAATTGCACAAATGGTTATCAAACCTATATATGAAATAGAAATATCTGAAGTAGAAGAACTAAGTGACAGTTCAAGAGGAAAAGGCGGATTCGGTTCTACAGGAATGATGTAGACATATAAATATCAGATTCAGTTCTATAGGAATGATATAGACATATAAATATAAGTACAATAAAATGAAGGGTGAAGTTATGAGCGATTTATCTGGAAAAGGGTGCGATATTTTAGTACCTTTTAACGAAAGAATTCCATTAAAGGATATAGAAAAAAATTTAATACGAAAAAAAAATAGAAAAAATTTATGGTCAAAATTTATAAAAGCTATAAAAGATTATAAACTTGTTGAAGAAGGTGACAGAATAGCTGTAGCAGTATCAGGAGGAAAAGACAGTCTTGTTATGTCCAAGATGTTTCAAGAATTACAAAGACATGGACAAGTTAATTTCGAACTTGAGTTTATAGCGATGGATCCTGGATATCACGAAAGTATAAGAGAACTTTTGATCGACAACTGCAAGTATTTAGATATACCAATTCATTTATTCGATTCAAGGATATTTGAGATAGCAGATGAAATAGCGAAAGACTATCCTTGCTATATGTGTGCAAGAATGAGAAGAGGAGCATTATATTCGAAAGCTAGAGAGCTTGGTTGCAATAAATTAGCACTTGGACACCATTATGATGATGTTATAGAAACAACTATGCTTAATTTACTTTGTTCAGGAAATTTCAAGACAATGTTACCAAAATTAAATTCTACTAATTTCGAAGAAATTCAAATTATTAGACCGTTGTTTTATGTAAGAGAAGAACATATTTCAAGATTTATACAAAACAGTGGTATTTGGCCTCTAAACTGTGCATGTATGGTAGCTGCAAAAAAGGTTGGAAACAAAAGATATGAGATAAAAGAGTTAATAAAAACTCTATCAGAATCATTTGTGAATGTAGAAAAATCTATATTCAAAGCAGCTGAAAATGTGAATGTGGATTCTGTTTTAGGGTGGCAGTTAGAAGGAGAGAAACATTCTTTCTTAGAGAAATTCGAAACTAAAGACGATGAATAAATAATTTTAGAGATTTAAAAATACACAATAAAAAAGACTTATCACCAGTTAAAATAAAAATAGGAGAATAGAATATGAAAGAGTATGTGGTAGTAGATTTAGAAACCACAGGTTTAGACCCATACAAGGGACATGAAATAATCGAAATAGGAGTGACTGAAATAATTAACGATAAAATTGCAAGAAATTACTCTAGATTTATTAAACCAAAAAGAAAAATACCTGAGTTTATTCAGAATTTAACTCATATAACAAATGAAATGGTTGAAAATGAAAAATCAATAGAAGAAGTACTTCCTAATTTTAGAAGATATGTAGGAAGTAGAACTGTTATAGCTCACAATGCAAAATTTGATGTGAAGTTTTTGAATTATTTTTTGGAAAAGCAAGGACTAGAACGTATAGAAAATTATATTTGTACTGTCGAAATGCTAAAGAATACAGAATCATATAAAGGTGAAAACAAGAAGCTTGGAACAGCTTGTAGTTACTACAATATAGTAAACAAATCTGCTCATAGAGCAGATAGTGACACACTTGCAACAGCACAGTTATTCTTGATAATCAAAGAAGAACAATAAGTGTAAAAAGATTTATCGTAAGTTGAAATAAAATCTATGGACAAAAGTATTGAAAAAAGTAAGGTAGAAAATTTTTAATTTTTGTTATCGAACTTCACTACTTGGTTCAAAGTGTGAAACTTTAAGTTTTATGTTATATTTTAGAAAGGAGGGGCTGATGGAATATCGTGATGATGAGCTAAGAAGAATTAGAAGAAAAAAACTTAGCAATAGTTCAAATAAAAAATTTCAACGAAAAAACGAAACTGAAAACTTAAATAGTGAAACGTTGAAAAAAGTAAGAATGAGAAAAAAAAATCGCAAAAAAAGATATAGAAGAAAAATATTAAAAACTTTGTTATCGTTTATTCTAATTATTTTTTTAACTGGATCATTGTTTTCAGCAGGTTATGTAGCTTATGCTCTATATGGAATTCCTCAAATTACGAAAGAAATAGTTTATTCAAAGTATATAAACAAAGAACCTGTAAGCATAGATAAAATTCCTGATGATTTAAAAAATGCCATTGTTGCTATTGAGGATCAGAGATTCTATAAACATAATGGAGTAGATATAAAATCGTTGTTAAGATCAGCTATTAATAATATAACTACTGATTCTACACAAGGTGGAAGTACTATAGATATGCAAGTATCGAAGAATCTTCTTACAAGTCAGCAAAGAACTATGAAAAGAAAGATAAGAGATATTTATTATGCCATACAATTAAATAAAATTATGACTAAAGATGAGATACTTGAGGCGTATTTAAATAATATTACATTAGGAAATGGAATATATGGTGTCAAAGAAGGTGCAAATAATTTCTTTGCAAAAAATGTAGAAGATTTGAATCTTCCAGAGTGTGCAATGCTTGCAGGAATTACTAATAATCCTTCAAAATTTGACATATTCAATGCAGCAAAAAGGCGTCAAGAAGTAATTTTAAAGAAGATGTTTCAACTTGGATATATTGATGAACAGACATATATAAAAGCAAAAAATCAAGAGGTATATTTCAAATCGGTGATAGATTAAAAAACAAACTTATCAGTGATAGATTAGAAAAAAATAAAATTAAAATTATTAATAGATTTAATAAAATAGTAAGTTCAAAATAAGTTATATATTAAATAAAATGACAAATTAAATAACAAATAAAATAATAAATTAAATTTTAAAATCTATAACATATTAAAAATAGAATAATTTTAAATTATTAATATCTTATAGATAAGAATAAATTAATCTTATGAAGAATATTATAATGATAACTGGTATTTATATCAGTTATTTTTTTTATGAGTAATGGTCTAATATATAAAAAAATCAATTTTTAAGCAATTTATAAAAACATAACGCATATATTATAAAATAATTAAAATTGAGAAAAATAAATTTTCAGTCGAATAAAGTCGAAAATAGATAATTTTATAAAATTTAATTTATTTTTATATATAATTTAAATAATTAAATAAAAATTATGTTAAAAAATTTAATTTAATTTAAATTAAATATCTATTATATATTTCTATTTAATGATAAAATAAAAATATAAGCGATTAATATTATTAAAAATTCTTAGAAAAAAGCTAAAAATATTTGTGTGAAAAGCTTTTCATAAGTTGGTTTACTTTAATTTTGCTTAGTAAAAATAATTTTATTTATAGTTACTAAAAAAATAGCTATAAGTTGGGAGGAATTATTTAATGAAAAAATTGTTAACAGGAAACGAAGCTTTTGCTCGTGGTGTTTATGAAGCTGGAGTAAAATATGCATCAGCTTATCCAGGAACACCAAGTACAGAAATACTAGAAAATGTTGCAACTTACAAAGACTCTATAGTTGCTGAATGGGGTCCAAATGAAAAGGTTGCACTTGAGGCTGCAATTGGGGGCTCACTTGCAGGGGCAAGGACTTTTGCTTGTATGAAGCACGTTGGTGTGAACGTAGCTGCAGACCCACTTTTCACATATGCTTATATTGGCGTAAATGGTGGTATGGTACTTTTAACTGCTGATGAACCAGGAATGCATTCGTCTCAAAATGAACAAGATAATAGAAATTATGCTAAATTTGCTAAGGTTGCTTTACTTGAACCATCAAACGCTCAAGAAGCAAAAGACATGACAGTTGCCGCTTATAAAATAAGTGAGGATTTTAATACGCCAGTTATTATAAGAAGTACAACAAGACTATCTCATTCAAAGAGTTTAGTTGAATGTTATGACAGAGATGAAGTTGGAATTAAGGAATATGTTAAAAATGTAAGAAAAACAGTTACTGTTCCAGCTAATGCTGTCAATCTTAGAATAGCTGTTGAAGAAAGAATGAAAAAACTTTCTGATTTTTCTAATACAACAGATTTGAATTGTGTTGAATATGGAGATAAAAAAATTGGTGTGATTACATCAGGTATGTGTTACAATTTCGCAAAAGAAGTATTTGGAGAAGATGTTTCGTACTTAAAACTAGGATTTACTAATCCATTACCTCTTAAAAAAATAAAAGAATTTGCTAAAGAAGTTGGAAAAGTATATGTAATAGAAGAAGATGATCCATTTATTGAAGAACAAATAAAAGCGTTTGGCGTTGAATGTATAGGGAAAGAACTATTCCCAACATATGGCGAAATGACTCCTGATGTTATAAGAAAAGCACTTGGAAAAGAAAATGAAATAATAGAAACAAACAAAGAACTTATCGTTCCAAGACCTCCTAGTTTTTGTGCAGGATGTCCTCATAGAGGTTTCTTCTATCAATTAGGAAAGAAAAAGAATGTAGTAATAGCAGGAGATATAGGATGTTATACACTTGGATTCTCTTCACCTTACAATGCTCTTGACTGGGTAATTTGTATGGGAGGAAGTTTTAGTTCAGGACATGGTGCTCAAAAAGTGTTTAACATGGTAGAAGGAAATAAAAAGAGAGTAGTAAGTGTGCTTGGAGATTCTACATTCCTTCATACAGGCATCAATTCACTTGTGGATGTAGCATACAATAAAGGTAACTCTATTTCTGTAATACTTGATAATAGAATAACAGGTATGACTGGACATCAAGAAAATCCTGCTTCTGGATATACACTTCAAGGAGAAAAAACAAATGAAGTGAATATTGAAGAGATGGTTCGTGCTTGTGGAATCAAAAATGTAAGAACAGTAAATCCAAACGATCTAAAAGCAGTCAATGAAGTGCTTGATTGGGCATTAGCTCTTGACGAAGCATCTGTTATTATTACTAGATGGCCTTGC
>JAISUA010000003.1 GCA_031272305.1 Clostridioides sp. | reverse complement strand
AATTTTTTATATAAAAATTTATTCTATAAGTAGATATTTTTCGTAAAATAGTATACAATAAAAGTAAGGAAATCAATCTATTTATTCGTAGAGTGAATTTCCACAATTTAAAGTGTGTTATCTATCGCCTTTGAACTAATTTTCAATGGCGATTTTTATTTTATACCAATAGAACATAACACAAAGCGATAAAATTTTCAATAAAATATAAAATTTCTTTAGAATTATCACATAAAAAATCTATAATCTAAATTAGAATACACAAAAAAATCTATAATCTAAATTAGAATACATAAAAAATCTATAATACAAATTAGAATATATAAAAAAACTATAAAAATATTGTTTTATACAAAAAAACTATCTCTTGAATTTTAATATAGAAAAAAACAATTAAGAATTTTCGAAAAAGCGTTTGATTAATAAAAAATTTATTGTAAGATAGATAAGTAATTAAAAAGTAAATTTATTTTTTAATTTAAAAATTATAAAATTTTAAGGAGGCAATATTTTGCAGAATTCATTTTTAACTAAATTCTTAATGATTTCTGATATGAGAACAGTTTTATTTTTAGCTGTGTTTATCGTGTCATTATGTTTTATAGGATATCTTCAAAAGAAGAAAGTAAGTTTTACAAAGAGAACATTGATTGCAGCTGTAGTTGCAGTTATTCTAGGCGTTTTGATTCAGGTTGTAGCAGGAATGCCTGAGAAACCATCAGAAGTACAATGGATAAATGAGGTTGCTAAATGGTATTCACTTGTTGGTAATGGATTTATATCAATATTAAAGATGATAGTAATTCCTATGATTATGACATCTATGATAAGAGTAATTGTAAATTTAGGAAGTGGTGAAAATTTCAAAGAGATTTCTCTAAAATCTGTAGGAGTAATAGTATCTACAACAGCTATAGCAGGTGTGATAGGCATAATTGTAGCTCAAGTAGTAGGTCTTGGAAAAGGAGCTCAAGCAGTAGAAGACACATCTACAGCAATAGCAGAGATTCAACCAATTGTTGATACTATGTTAAATTTATTACCAAAGAATCCTTTTGAAGCTATGGTAAATATGAATGTTGTAGGAATAATTATTTTTGTAACTTTTATTGGACTAGCTATAAGAAGACAACAAAAGAAATATGCTAAAGTTGTTCAACCATTTGTAGATTTTATAGAAGCTTTCTACAAAATAATCATAAGTATAGCTATGACAGTTATAAAATTCATGCCATATGCTATAGTAGCTATGCTTTCAAGCTCTGTTGCGACAATGGGAGTGGCCACTCTTTCATCAGTAGTTAAATTCTTGATAGCACTTTATATAGGACTAATAATTTTGTTTGCTGTTCAAATGATTATTTTATCACTTATTGGACTTAATCCTATTTTGTATATCAAAAAATGTGCAGACCCATTGATTATGGCTTTCTCATCAGATTCAAGTTTGGCTACACTACCTGTAACAGTGAAAACTCTTACAAATAAATATGGTCTTGAAGAAAATTTGGGAAGTTTTGTAGCATCGCTTACTGCTAATATTGGTCTTGCAGCATGTACAGGAGTTTTTCCGGCACTTCTTGTTATTTTGGTTGTCAATATGTTGAACATACATGTAGGTCTTACTTTTTATGTTATGTTGGCGATAGTTATATCAATAAGTTCATTTGGTATAGCAGGTATTCCAGGTACATCTATAGTAGTGGCATCTGTAGTTCTGTCAGGTGTAGGACTTGGAGAATATTTTCCACTTATTGTTCCGATACTTGCGATTGGACCTCTTATGAATCTAGCTAGAACAGTTATGAATGTGAATACAGCTATGTTTAATTCGCTAGTAGTAGCAAAACTTACAGGTAAAATTGATTTGGAAGTATACAACAAATCAACAGCTGGTATGGAAATAGAAAAAGATGTAGTTTTAAATCATTAAGTAAGAAAGAAAAAATATGGATGGTAATTTTACCATCCATATTTTTTATACATAAATATGATACAATAATGTTTATACTATTTTTTAAATTTTTAGATACTATTTAATAGGATTATAGTGTATAGTAAATATAAGAACTTCAATTCACTTGTAGTATTATTTACTCGTTATAACATATAATATAAAATAGTTAATATTTATATTGTAAAATTCGCTACAAATAAATATTGAAAAATAAATACTTGGTTCTTATTCTAGAACGAAAGTCATATGGAACTCATTCTGCGACAGAAGTCGCAAGTTTTGAGTATATTCACTATGAAACACAAAGGAGGCTATAAATGATATCAAAGAAAAAAGCAATATTAATAGGCGTGATATTAGTCTTTATGACTGCGTTTATTACAACTACTTTCAACTTGTTCTTAGGAGAAAAAGTTGTTATCACAAAAGGAATGTACAATAAGTACAAAAAATACGATAAACTTTTAGCACTTGAAAGCATTATAGAAAATGATTTCTATGAGGATACAAACGAACAAGACCTTGTGGATGGTGCAATGAAGGGATTGTTTTCTGGAACTAAAGATGTATATTCAACTTATTATACGAAAGATGAGATGACAAGACTTACAGAACAAAATGAAGGGTCTTATGTAGGTGTTGGAATGTACATAACTGCAAATGAACAAGGTCAATTAGTGGTTATTCCTATGGAATCTTCACCAGCCAAAAAGAGTGGCATAAAAGAAGGAGATATTTTGATAAAAGTAGGAGAAGAAGATGTCAATGCAAAGAATTCAGATCTAGCAGTTAGTATGATAAAAGGAAAAGAAGGAACAAAAGTAGATTTAGTTGTGCTTAGAGAAGGAAAAGAAAAGAAAATAACAGTTGAAAGAGCAAAAATAGTTGAGCATAGTGTAAGTCATAAAGTTGTTGACAATAATATTGGATATATCGAAATAAAACAATTTATTGAAACTACTAATACTGATTTTGACAAAGCATTAAAAGATTTACAAAGTAAGAATGTGAAAGGACTAATCATTGATTAAAACCGATACGTATACCCGTTACTTCAGTGATGGGTTAGTATCGGAACATAGTTAGCATATAGGGAAACTTGTATGTAGAGATAGTTTACAACTATCCAATAAAGAAACTGAATTGCTGGGAAGTCTTAAAGGCTATTAAACTACAACGTAAGGATAACCAAACCTAAGCGTGAATGTTGCGAAAGCAGAAAAAATTAATAGTATGAGATAAGGTT
>JAISUA010000155.1 GCA_031272305.1 Clostridioides sp. | reverse complement strand
ATCTGAAATAGAAGTAAATTCTCTTGAAGATTACCTTAATAAGATGAAAGAAAACTTTGTAATGCTTAACCAATATGAAAGAAAAGCAATCATCAAAGAACAATGTTTGAAACTAGCAGAAGAATTAGGCGGAGAAGTTCAACTAGATGAAGATTTACTAGAAGAAGTAACATTTATAGTAGAATATCCTACAGCATTCTATGGAAAATTTGACGAAAAATATTTGAGTCTTCCTACAAAAGCTGTAATCACACCAATGAAACAACATTTGAGATATTTCCCTGTGACTAAAGATGGAAAATTACTTCCAAACTTTATATCAGTTAGAAATGGTGATTCTTATAAAATCGAAAATGTAGTAAAAGGAAATGAAAAAGTACTTGAAGCAAGACTAGCAGATGCACTTTTCTTTTACAATGAAGATACTAAGAAAAATCTTGAAAGTTATACAGAAAAATTAAAATATGTTGTATTCCAAGAAAAATTAGGAACAATATATGAAAAATCAGAAAGAATAGGAAAATTAAGTGAAGATATTATTGAATTAATTGCATCTGAAAAAATTGATATAGATTCAGATAAACTTAATTTATGCAAACAAAAAGCACTTAGAGCATCACAACTTTGCAAAGCAGACCTTGTTACAGGAATGGTTGGCGAATTTGATGAACTTCAAGGATATATGGGAAAAGAGTATGCAAAAGTGGCAGGTGAAGATAGCGACGTTTGTGAAGCAATATATGAACACTATTTACCTAGATTTTCTGGTGATATACTTCCTGAAAGTAAACTTGGATGTATATTGTCAATAGCAGACAAACTTGATTCTATAGCAGGATTTTTCGCTGTAGGAATCAAACCTACAGGTTCTCAAGATCCATATGCACTTAGAAGACAAGCACTAGGAATAGTATCAGTACTTATTGAAAAACAAATAGATGTTGACTTCAAAGAACTTGTACTACTTGCAGTGAATAATTATGAATATTTGAATATAAATAAAGAAGATATTTTAAATGATATAGTTGATTTCTTCAAAGATAGAATAAGTGTTCAATTTAAAGATAATGGTATAAGATACGACATAGTAGATGCGGTTGTCAATTCAAAAGGAAACAGTATCTATGATTTGTATTTAAGAGCTTTAGCACTTAATGAATGGCTAAAATCAGATGGAATGGTAGAAGCTCTTACAGCTTTCAATAGAGTATCTACTTTGGCACAAAAATCAAAATCTGATATAGTAGACGAATATCTATTGAAAGAAGAAGAGGAAAAGAAATTATTTGAAAGCTTCAAAGGAACTAAAGTAGAAATTGTAGAACTACTTCAAAATAAAAAATACTCTGAAGCAATCGATGTATTTGCATCATTAAAATCAGATATAGACAATTTATTTGATAATGTTATGATAATGGATAAAGATGAAGCTATTAAAAATAATAGATTAGGTCTTTTGAAACAAATATACGATACAATGCTAGGAATTTGTGACTTATCAAAAGTTGTATATAAAGACTAAAAATATAAATTAAAATTATATTAACATTGAAAATAAACTTATAAAAAATCAGAGTAAACTTTTTGTTATGCTTTGGAAACAATAGAGTTATAGTCAAAATATAAGTTTATAAAAAATATTGATACTATAAAAGAGCTGATAGATATTGTTTGAAGATTCAATTTGAGGCTTACATTCATACATAGTGTGAAAGTAGCAAATGAATATAAAAACAATTTTATCAGCTCTTATTTTTATAGAGTTTTTCCTAGAATAAAAAATTAATTTTAAAAAAATTTTATATAAAAAGCAAGAATACTTGCTACTTTAGTGCCTAAATGAATTGCCACATTAACTTTCATATGTAGAGTGTAAAAAAGCTATTTATTCAGGAATTGTATGATTATAAAATTTAAAGCATTTGAAGTATAATAAACTATTGATAAAGAAGTAAAAATTTATGAAAATTAAAAATATAAAAAACAAAAAAAGCGGTTTTTAGTACCGTTTTTTTTTTTTTTTCTACAACAAAAACGGTTAATATTTACATACAAATTGTAATCATACCAAAATTATCTTATAATAAGACTTATAATAGCTTGAAATAAAACCAAGGAAATAAGTCTAGAAAAAACTGAGATAGAAAATCTCTGATTTTCGTAATCGAAGTTTCGTACTTGGTTCGAAGTGCGAAAACATCCGTTTTCTATCATATGCACTTCTCATAATAAAAGAAAATATAAAAGTACCAAAATTATTTTATAATGAAAAGAAATATGTAACAAAAAAATAATTTCAAACATTAGATAAAAATATATTTAAATTATTAGAAAAATATTTTGAAAAATAACACAAGTCACAATAAAAAACAAAAAATAAGTTGATCTAAAGTGTTATTAAAAGATAGATATTTTTTAATATATTAAAGAAGAAAAATATAAAAAATAAGTTGAAGTAAAATGTTATTAGAAGGCAGAGATTTTTAAACATACAAAAGATAGATATTTTTAAATATATTTAATGTAGAAAAATATAAGATTAATTGAGGTGAGAATATATGAAATCAAACAAAGTGCAACACGAACCAAACAAATTGCAATACAAACATAAAAAAGATGCAATACAAACGCAAAAAAGTACAACACGAATCTCAAAAATCAAAAAAGATATTAACCTTAAAAATATAAATTATATTTGTTTAAATAAAATACAGAATTTAATAACTAAAGAGACTAAAAGTTTTAAAAATAAAATAAAAATATTTTCTAAGCAAATAGCAGTGTTTGTTGTGTCTGCTTCTTTGGCTCTGACTAATGTTCAACCTCTATTATCAATTGCTCTAGACGAAGCACAAGCACCTATCATCGTCAAACAGCCAGTAGGAGGAACTTTTTCAAAACAAGCACCTCTAGTGGCATATGTCCTTACAAGGTCA
>JAISUA010000122.1 GCA_031272305.1 Clostridioides sp. | reverse complement strand
CACCACCATCGCTAATAGGATCACCAAATAATAACGACGATTTTGAGAAAGAAGCACTAACTCACAGATCTTATTCGAATGAAAACAAAAAATTCAACTTCAATGAGAGATTTGAATTTCTAGGAGATTCAGTTTTAAGTATAGTTGTAAGTGACTATTTGTTCAAACAAGAGAAAGAACTTTTAGAAGGTGAATTATCTAAACAAAGAGCCACAATAGTATGTGAAAAAGCTTTGTGTGAGGTTGCAAAGCAAATAAATCTTGGAGATTATCTTCTACTTGGAAAAGGAGAAGAATCAACAGGAGGGAGAGTTAGAAGTTCTATTTTAGCTGATGCTGTAGAAGCTGTTATTGCTGCTATATATCTTGATGGAGGTCTTGAAAAATCTAGAGAATTTATTATGAAGTTCTTTGGAAAAATTATTGAAGATACTAGAAAAGGAAATATATTTAGAGATTATAAAACTCACTTGCAAGAAGTTCTTCAAAAAGATGGAAGTATTGATATTTGGTATAAAGTTGTAGACGAAAAAGGACCTGATCACAACAAAGAGTTTATAGTACAAGTTGGTTCAGGAAATCGAGTTTTAGGAATGGGAAAAGGAAAGAGTAAAAAAGAAGCTGAACAACATGCTGCGAAAGTTGCTCTTGAACAAAAAAAATGCTAAAGCAAAGAACAAAAATAATACCAATATTTGTTCCACATCAAGGTTGTCCACATGATTGTATTTTTTGTAATCAAAAAAAAATAACTGGAGTAAGTACAAATGTAACGACAGCTGAAGTGGAAAAAATCATAGAAGAATCACTTGAAGGAATTGACAAAAGTGCAAATATAGAGATTGCATTTTTTGGAGGTAGCTTCACTGCAATAGATATACAAATACAAAAAGAATTGCTTTCTGTTGCTAAAAGATATATCGAGAAAGGATTTGTAAATTATATTAGAATTTCGACAAGACCAGATTGCATTGATGAAAATATTTTGAAAATGTTGAAAGAATACAAGGTTGAAGTCATAGAGCTTGGTGTACAATCTTTAGATGAAGAAGTTCTTGAGAAAAGTAATAGAGGACATTCAGTAGAATGTGTAATAAAAAGTGCAAATCTTATCAAGAAATTTGGATTTAAATTGGGACTTCAAATGATGGTTGGACTTCCTGGAGATAATGGAACAAAATGTATGATGACTGCTAAAAAATTTGTCGAGTTGAAGCCAGATTGTGTTAGAATATATCCTACTCTTGTATTAAAAGATACAGGTTTAGAAAAAATTCTTGAAACGAAAGAATACAAATGTTTCACGTTGAATGAATGCAGAAATATTGTAAAAAAAATATTAGTTTTATTTACTATAAACGATATAAATGTTATTAGAGTTGGACTTCAAGCTACTGATGAGATACAAGAAGGAGAAGCAGTAGTTGGAGGTCCTTATCATCCTGCGTTTAGACAATTGGTTGAATCAGATATAATAAAAGATTATATTGAGTATCTAATAAAGGATAAGGAAAAATATTGTGTTAAACATCAAACTTCAGTCAAAATACTATGCAACAAAAAAATAATATCGACTATTGTAGGAAATAAGAAAGAAAATATCGAATTCTTCACTAAAAACTATGGAATAAAGCTATCTGTAGTGGATTCTCTAATATATAAAGATGTAGAACTTCCAAAAGACACAATAGAAATTATTTTAAGTTATGATAAAAATAATGAAATAGAAGCAATTGAAGAAAATTTTAAAATAAGTATTGAAGAAATATATAATATAATGAGTAAAGAGTATGAAACAACTATATAAAAAGTTTATAAAATATAGTATATAAATTAAATATATAAAATAATAGCTACAAAATATGAACTAATAAATATATAAAAACAAGTTACAAAAAAGGAGAATATACATTGTATTTAAAACGACTAGAGCTAAAAGGATTCAAGTCATTTCCATACAAAACCGATATTATTTTCAACAAAGGTGTAACAGCTATAGTTGGACCAAATGGAAGTGGCAAGAGCAATATATCAGATGCAGTCAGATGGGTTTTAGGCGAACAGAGTATGAAAAGTCTTAGAGGAGATAAATTAGAAGATGTTATTTTCATAGGAACTGACTCAAAACCAGCCATGAATTATTGTGAAGTATCTCTTACATTAGACAATGAAGATAGAAACATAGATATAGATTATAGTGAAATTACAATAAAGAGAAGAGCTTACAAAAGTGGAGAAAGTCAATTTTTCTTAAATAATAAATCATGTAGACTAAAGGATATAAAAGAGTTGCTTTTAGATACTGGAATAGGTAAAGATGGTTATTGTATTGTAGAACAAGGAAAAGTAGATGAAATTTTGAGCAACAATCCTTCGATAAGAAGAAAAATATTCGACGAGGCTTGTGGAATAGCTAAATACAGATACAAAAAAACAGAAGCTGAAAAAAACCTTGCAACTACAAAAGATAATTTGGATAGAATTTGCGATATATACGATGAGGTTTCTGGAAGAATCAAACCATTGTATGAGCAACAAGTTAAGGCTAGAAAATATATTGGTTTTTCAGATAGATTAAAAAAACTCGAAGTAAATAGTTTCTTGAATCAGCTTGAATATATTGATAAAGAAAAATTTGAACTTAAAGAGCATAAAAGATTAATTCAAAGAGATATAGAAGAAAAAGAAAAAGAAAAAGAATTTTTAGAACAAAAATATATTAAAAATCAAGATGAATATGAAGAAGTAGAAAATAAAATTGAAAGAGAGTTTGATTATACAAAATCAGTTAGAGAGATTTTATCTGAAACGAAAAAGAATTTAGAAATAAATAATGAGAAGTCGCTTTTGAATGCTAATGAAATCGATCAAAAGAAAGTCAAGATAAAGGAAAGTAAAATTAAACTTCAAGAAATCAAAGAGGAATTAGAGAAAATAATCAAATCAAATGAAATTGATGATTTAAAAATGCATGAAATAAAATCTCATATAGCTACTTTTGGTGAAAAAAATATAAGTAAAAAAATAGATTTAGAAAATTTAAAGAATACAATAGATAGTTTGAAAGAATATATTATCAAAAATCTAAATAATAAACAAAAAAAATCTGATGAAATGTCAACGCAAAAGGCAAATATTGAGAATTTGAATTCAAGAAAAAGTGATGTTGAACTTGAACTTGAAGAAATAGAAAAAGAATTGGAAGTTATCAATAAAGAAATAGAAAAAATAGATTCAAAACTTCATGATACAATTAATTTAAAAAATGAGTTTAGTAGAAATAAAACATCTGAAGAAATTCAATTAAATGATTTGAATGAAGAAAATAATAATCTTGCTAATGAACTTAATACTTTAAATGATAATATAAATCATACAAATTCGAAACTTAAAATTTACAGTGATATGGAAAATCAACTTGAAGGTTTTAATAAAGGTGTAAAATCTATTTTAAAAAATAAGAGTCTGAAAGGAATTTATGGTGTATTAGGACAACTTATAAAAGTAACTCCAAATTATGAGAAATCAATTGAAGCTGCACTTGGTTCTACACTACAAAATATAGTGAGTGCTGATGAAATCAGTGCTAAAAAAGCTATAGAATATTTGAAAGAAAAAAATTTAGGAAGAGTAACTTTTTTACCAGTAAATATTATTGAAAATAGAAAATCAGAGGACATAAATATTCAAGGTGAAAATGGAATACTAGGATTAGCAACAGATTTTGTTACTTGTGATGATAAATTTAATAATATAATAAAAAGCCTATTAAACAAAACTGTAGTAGCTAAGACAATTGATGATGCAATTGATTTTTCTAGAAAAACTAAACATAGATACAAAGTAACTACACTTGATGGCGAAATCATAAATATTGGTGGAGCTATGACTGGAGGTAGTCATAAGAATAATACAAGTATTCTATCTAGAAGAAGAGCAATAGATGAATGTATAGAGCAAATTCAAATTTTCGAAAAAGAAAAGTTAAGCTTAGAAAATAAAATAAATGAATCGAAAGAAAAGTTGGATTCTTGCAATCTAAAAATTCAAAACATAGAACAAAAATTGAAAAAACTAGATAATGAAAGTTTTGAATCTAATTTAATAAAGAAAAATCTACTAAATAAAATTGATAGTACATCTAAAAATAAAGAAAAATTAAGCCTTGAAAAGAAACAACTTGAAGAAAAAGTGTCTTTTGCAAATGATAGGGCTAATAAACTAGAAAAAGATATAAAGAATATCGACGTTGAAATTGAAAGTAGCAACAAGACTATTGTAGAAAAGCAAGAAATATTAAAATCAGAAACATCGTCTTTTGAAGATAGCAGAAAAGAAATAGATGAACTCAATATAAATCTTGCTAAATATGAGCAAATAGTAGAAAACGAACGTAAAAATATTGATAGAATAAAACAAGAAATAGCTGCTACAAATCTTGAAATTGAAACGTTGAATCAAGAAATTGAAGCTAAAGAAAACCAAGCAGTAGAATATGAGAAAAATAATGAATCTTTTACAGGAGAAATAGAAAAAATTCATGCTATGTTGAAAGAAAGAAGTACAAACTTTGAAGATCTTAAGAATAGTAAGATTAATTTAAAGGAAACACTTAAAGAAGTTGAAAGAGATTCTAAAATTTGTGAAAGACAATTTAACAGTTTGAAAGAAAGTTTATTCAAGGTAGAATCTACAATTGAAAGAACTATTTCTTATTATGAACAGATAGAGAATACACTTTTAGAACAGTATGAGTTGTCGCTTGATAAGGCTAGTGAATTAAGAGATAAAACTATAAATGTAACTAAAAAAGAAATAGTTAGTTTAAGAAAATCCATAAAAGAGCTTGGAAATATTAATATTGATTCTATTAAAGAATATGAAGAAGAAAAGGTGAGATATGATTTCCTTACTGTCCAAAAGAAAGATTTAGAGGAATCAGTATCAGCTATAGAAGAGATTATTTCATCAATAGAAATAAATATGAAAAATGAATTTAAAAATCAATTTGAAATTATAAATGAAAAGTACAAATATGTTCACAAAAAGCTTTTTGGTGGAGGAAGTGCAGAGATTATTATTGAAAACAAAGAAGATGTTTTAAGTAGTGATATACTTATTTTTTCAAAGCCACCTGGAAAGAAAATGAAGAGCTTGAACCTGTTATCAGGAGGTGAAAAGGCACTTACTGCAATAAGTATTTTATTTGCGATTATAATGACGAAACCAACTCCGTTTTGTATTCTTGATGAGATTGAAGCTCCTCTTGATGATGCTAATATTC
>JAISUA010000099.1 GCA_031272305.1 Clostridioides sp. | reverse complement strand
AGGTATTGTTAAGTTTTGATTTTTGCACCATACAACAATATAATCGTTTTTATTTGCGAAGTTTTCTTTGACTAATTTTGAAATTATCTCATTTAGAAACTCATAATTAATTGGTTTTAGCAAATATGTATTGTATTCGATAAAATAGCTTTCATTTAAAAAGTTTGGCATAGCAGTCAAAAAAATAATTTTAGTCATAATATTTTTTTCTCTTAGAAATATCGCTACATCTATTCCTGAGATTTTTTTCATTATTATATCTAAAAAAATTATATCTGATTTCTTTACATTGTTTAAATCATCAAGCAATTCTTCGCCTGAAGAATATTCTTGTATAGAAATCTTTTCATCTAAGTTGTTGAATATTTTTGTTAAATTTTCTTTCAACTCATCTCTTTCTATTTTATAATCTTCACATATAATTATATTGTACAAAAAAATCACTTCCTTATAAAAAATCTATAATATTTCTATCTAATCTTAAAACAAAATTCGAAGAAAAAGAGTTGATAAAATCGTTTTCGTATTAGTTCAACTTTTATGTGTAGATTAAGTGTAATTTTCTAAATTTGGAATATAATTTCCAATCAAATTTTGCAAACAATATTCATCATGTTTTTGCTGTTAAACATATTTGTTTTATAAAAATATGCGAAATTCAAAACTATAATATTTAGTTTTAGAAAAGTATGCAAAATTAAAAAGTAGAATTTATGTTTATATAATAACATAATCATAAAAAATTTGATAGTAATATTTTTATGATTTTTTCACTTTAAAATTAACATTTAAAATAATTTTCAAAACAAATTCAAAAAAGACTTTTTCTACAACATTTTAACTATTTTCTGCCAAAGTAGTTGTTATATATATATTATAATATAGTTACAATTTAATTAAGAGAGTAGCTACCAAAATAGTTAAATTGAAGAATTTAATAATAAAATATGAAGAATATGTGTATTTATTAGTAAATTAAAAATTTTGAAGTGAAGATGAAAGTATTATAAAAATTATACAAATAAAATAAAAAAGAACGATTAAGCCATCTAGAGGACGATTAAGCCAAACCTATTGAAATTATTTTTTGATGTTGTATATTGGAATTGCAAACGAAAGTTATAACAAATTAAAATTGGATGTAGTATTATGAATAAAAAATAAAGATAAATGTTTTTGGTTGTTTGTTTTAAAATGAAAATCGCAGATGTGCATATTAAAGAATTAGGAGTGAAAGAATATGTCTAGAGAGGGAAATTCTATAATAAAAAATTATAAAGTTTCATTGATTATACTTTTATCGTTAATTATATTCGCAGTATGCAATGTACTTCAAAAATTTTTAAATTTAGAATATATGTTATCTATAGGGTGGATAAGTTTGCTTCTTATAAATTTATATGCATTATTTGAAGCTATAAAAATTAAAAGAGGAAAGGATGTAATTAAATGAATTTCAAATTTTTAAAGATAATAGCAGTAACACTAACTTGCATACTAGGATTTAATATCTGTTCTAATGCAATATCTCAAGCTAAAGAAACAACTTTTCAAGATGGAGTTGAATTTAATGGATATCTTATAAAAGATAATTTAACAGAAGATTTTAATCTTAGTGAAAGTGATTTAAATTCAAAAGAAAGTTATTTAACTTCGTTATATGCAAATGCAAGTATTGATAAAAGTAGTGTTTCAAAGAAAACGATAATTGATAATGATAAGCTATATAATGTTATCAATTATATGATAAAAGGTGCTGACATTGAAGACGGAAGTTGTATGACATTAGTATATGATACTGATTTTAATATAATATCTACTCAATATATTATAGGTCAAACTCAAAATGATGGTTCTATTTTAGCGAAGACTATATCAAATGAAAAAATAAAAGCTGAAATAAAAACTGATTCAAATGGAAATGTTACTTCTGTTTCGACATATGATGATAATCAACATAAACAAAGAGTATCAAGTAGATCTTGGTCAAGTTTCTTTAAATGTTTTGATAATTGTTTATCAAGTAAAGGTGTTGCTGCTTGGTTATGTACTGCAATTGGTGTTGGATGTTCTGTTGCTTGTGCTATAACTGCAGGATTAGGTTGTATTGCTTGTATTTCTGGTATTGGGGCAGTTTCAACAGTTACAATAAAAAATTGTGCATCAAAGTGCAAGTAGATTATGAGAAGAATAATAAATGAAAAAAATAAGTTTGTTATTCTGTTGCTAATAATAATATTATTAGTTATCTGTATTATCCCATTTCTTTTATTAGGTAAAATTAAAGAAATATCTGCTTTAACACTAAAGAATGAAAAAGAGTATAAGTTAATATATATAGGAAGGGATACTTGTCATCAATGTGTATCGTTTAAACCTAAGTTAGAAACTATTATAAAATCAAATTTAATAAATATAGATTATTATAATACAGATAAGGCTAGAAAAAATAATATAGAAAATCTAAATCAATTTTTAGATGATACAAAAATAGACAGTGTTCCAACTGTAATAGTTGTTAATAAAGGAACTGTGATAAAAAAGTTTGATGGAAATACAGATGTTGAAGAACTTTCAAAATACATTAAAGATAATATTTGGAGTTTAAGGTTTAGAAATAAATAATACTTCAATAATATTTATATAAAAAGTTAAAAATATTTATAAATAAGAGAATTTTTGAAAGTTTTATTATTATAAAATATGTACACTGTGATTTTAAATGAAAAACATGTTAAATAGTTGCTTTGCTATTTAACATGTTTTTTCATTTTTAAAATTGAAATAATATTATATTCAAAAGTTGTAATAATCTCTTCATTTTATCTTTTCTCAAGTATATTTTGCGTTCATTTATCATTATGTAACCATTATTGATACAACTGTAATCAATATAATTTAAATTTACTAAGCAAGTTTTGTTGCATCTAAAGAAAATTGGTTCTGTAAGTTCAAGTTCAAAATCTTTCAAAGGTTGTCTTCCATCTATTTCGTAAGAAGTTTTCTCAGTATGTAGGACAACTTTTCTACTATCTAAT
>JAISUA010000077.1 GCA_031272305.1 Clostridioides sp. | reverse complement strand
TGATATATATTATTAGAAAAAATGTTATTAGAAAAAATATTATGAGGAATAATTTTATGGAGGGAAAGATATGACAAACATTGAAGGTTTAATAGCTGATATTAAAACAATATTAGCATTGTACGATTTACCATCATCAGATTTTTCTTGGTCTGAGTACGATTCAAAAGAAGATGCAGTAGAAGAAATGCAAAACATATTAGAAAGCGTAGAATCAGGAGATTATTCTGTTTTAAGACGTCTTAGAACTTTGTTACTTCCTACAGGTTCAATACAAGAAATATCTATCGACAGTGGTTGGGCACAAGAATACATTATAATAGGTTCTAGAATGGAAAAATTAATAGATTTAATAATGAGTAGTTCAAATAGTAATTAGAATACAAAAATTGCAAAATAAGAATTTGATTAGAATAAAAAAGAGTAATTCGTAAATTTTTTAAAGAATTACTCTTTTTTTATTTTAAATTGTCTTATTTTTATGATAAAATATATAATATAGCCTTAAAAAATATTATTTATATAGTATAAAATTTTTTTGTGCGAACTAGATAGAGAGTTTCAATAAATTTGGAAATTAGATTATAGTTTCGAAAAGTTTTATACTGTTGTGTAAAAAAGTTTGTTCTACACTGTATCTATTTTAAATTAGGGAGGAGAAATTTTTTTTGAAAACAAAAATGGTTTGCATTAGATTTGTAGTTGGATTTTTTTGTATGATAGGAATGTGCGTAGGCTGTGAAAAAATTAGCAATAAAAATGAAGAAACTGTTCAGATAGTGGATAAAGTTGACAAATTCGATGAAAACAATGAACAGTCAAGTGATAATAAAGAAAATGCAAGTAATAAGTTAGAATGTAATGAAATAACAAAAAGTAATGCTAAAGTTTTAAGTATAGAAAATAAAATTATAGAAGGAATTTCTGATAAAAAAAGCACTACATCTACAGATAGTAATGATACAAATTCAGAAGCAAAAGATGAAAAGTTAAAATCACAAGAAGGAAATATAGAATCGAAAGAAGAAAGTCAATTCAAAAATAATGATTTTCAGGTAAAAATAAAGAATATATCAAATGTAAATGAAGGGCGGAAAATAAGCGTATATTTGGATCAAAGTGAAGTCAAAATCGAACAGGCAAAACGGGAAAGTACTTTGTCAAAGCCATATGAAGTTGTGTGTTTTTCAGAACCATCTAAAGTCGAAGAAAACAATTTATTCAAATTGAAAGTAAAAAATATTGATTCTAATGATATATCTAATTTCACGCTTAAATATATTGAGATAAATAGCGATGGAGAGGATATAAAATTGGAGAAGACATCTCTCAATCACAGTTTGAAGCCAGATGAAGAAGCATTTATGTATATCAATACAGAAGATTCGAAAAATAAAGTAGAAATAGTAGGATATGTTTATAACGAATCTTCTCAGAACGAAAATGTTATAGTTGATTTAAGAACGAGGAAAGCTATAATAAACTAGTATATAGAAAGTTATAACTATAAATATACTAAACATATCATAAATAAAAAGTAGTTGATATAAATAGTTATATAAAATAAGAAGAAAGAAATTCTTATAAAGAATGTATAAAAATTAAAAAAGTAGTACTTATATAAAAATCAAAAAGCAACTATTAGAAATATTTACAAAAAAAGAAAAACAGTTCTTAGAAACTGATATTATAAAAAATCGAAAAAATTAAAAGCAGTTGAATGGAGGAAGATATGAATCTTTTGGTTGTTGAAGACAACGAAGAACTTGCTAAAGGAATTTCAGATGAATTAAAAAAACATTTTTGTGTAGAAGTATCAAGAGATGGAGATGAAGCATATTATTTAATAAGCCAAAATATCTATGACTTCATTGTGTTAGATTTGATGTTGCCAAATAAAA
Source organism: Clostridioides sp. (assembly GCA_031272305.1). Lineage (GTDB taxonomy): Bacteria > Bacillota > Clostridia > Peptostreptococcales > Peptostreptococcaceae > Metaclostridioides. Next base: position 1,970 of record JAISUA010000077.1, on the reverse strand, counting down.
ACGGAATGGAGATTTTAAAAGATATTAGGGCAAAAAACATTGATACACCTGTTATTATCCTTACAGCGAAAGAAGAACTAGGAAATAAGCTAGAAGCATTTAAGATAGGTGTCAATGATTATATGACGAAACCTTTTTATACAGAGGAACTAATAGCCAGAATATATAATATCTTGAGGACTACAGGTAAAATGGAAAGTGAAAACACTCTAAAATTTAAAGAATTGGTTCTCGATTTAAATAAGAGAAGTCTAAGTATACAAGGAAAAGAAATCGAACTTCAAAACAAACAATTCAACCTTCTTGAGTATTTTTTGTTGAACAGAGGTTCGATACTTTTGAAAGAGCAAATATATGATAGAATTTGGGGAATAGAATCAGATTCTACTCTTGAGATTGTAGAAGTATATATCAGTAATTTAAGAAAAAAACTCAGCAAATTTGGATATGATAAATATATAAAAACTAAACGAAAAGTAGGTTATATTTTCGATGAAGATAAATAAAAATATTTTTACGCAGACAAGAAAAAAGCTAATAAAAATGTATGTTAGTACAGTTGGAGGATTTTTGATAATTCCAACATTGCTTATATATATTTTTTTCACTACAACTTTATACAACAATGTTGATAGTGAAATCAATAGCGAATTTCAAAATATATCACAACAATTAGATGCTTCATCTTATTTTAGACCAATCACTATAAAAGATCCAAAAGATATGGTATTTGTATACGATGGCGATAGGATAAAATATTTCACTAAGAATGAATACTTCGATACTTTAGTTCCTCGTATAAGCAACAATAAAATAGGCAAATTTACTAATTATACAAATGAAGGACACATTTTTAGATGTGTATCTCAGTATAAAGGAGATTTGCTGATTCAAATAGTTAGAAATATAGATTCTGAAGTCTACTCTAAGAGAAGACTTTTATATACGCTTTCTATAGCTATAATAATTTCACTTATTGGAATTTATTTTGTTGCTCTTTATCTTACTAAGAAAGTACTTGTTCCTATTGAAAATGTATGGAAAAATCAAGCTGATTTTATACAAGAGGCTTCTCATGAACTTAGGACACCTATTTCCATTATTTCTTCAAAATTAGAGAATATGCTTAGAAATCCAGACAAAACTATAAATGAAGAAATAGAAAAAATAGCTGTGTCTATGAGTGAAATAAGAAAGATGAACAAAATGGTGAATGGTCTTTTGGATTTATCAAAAGCTGATGTTATAAATGATATTAATGTTGAAAAAGTTGACTTGATCTCGTTGTTACGAGAAGTTCATGAGTCTTATGAAGATATTTCCATGATACAAGAAAAGAAATTTGAATTTATTTGTTCAGAAGAAGTATTTGAAGTAGATACTGATCAAGATAAATTGAAACAGTTGATATTGATTTTAATAAGTAATGCCTTTAAGTATACATCTAGAGGTGATTCAATAAAAATAATACTCGAAAGAAATCTTGATAAAGCAGTTATTTCTATATCTGATACAGGTTGTGGAATAAAAAAAGAAGATTTGAATAAAATATTTGATAGATTTTTTAGAAGTGAAGAGGTAAGAGCAAATCATATAGAAGGCTCAGGAATAGGACTTTCGATTGCAAAACTCATCGCTATGAATTTATCTATAAAGATAAAAGTAAAATCTGATGTAGGAGAAGGCACTACGTTTTCCTTGATGATATGAGCATAGTTTTTTATTATGAGAACTAAATTTTCGTTAAAAAATGAAAATTTATGTTCGAATCAAGTAGGAAAATTCGATAATGAAAATTACAGATTTTCTATCTCAGTTTTTTAAAGACTTATCTCATTAACTATTACTTAAGTGATGATAAGTACTATTATGAGAATTGCACATGATTATTTTTGTAAAAAATGTTTTTAAATTTTTCTTTTGGGTAATATAATAAATATACTATTAGATAAAAATAAATAAAACTAAAA
>JAISUA010000017.1 GCA_031272305.1 Clostridioides sp. | reverse complement strand
ATTTTTATAAAAAAGCTCTTCAACTTAGGGAAATAAAAAGAAAAGAAGCAGAAGATGGAAGTTTTATTTTAGTTTATTTGGGGGATGATGTTACGTCACATTCTTTGGAATTGACATGGCTTAGAGATTGGAAAGGAAATTACAATCTTGGAGATAATGAATTTCATATAGCATTTGAAACGGATAATTTTGAAAAAGCAAAAAAGCTTCATGAAGAAATGGGATGTATATGTTTTGTAAACGAAGAAATGGGAATTTATTTTATTTCTGATCCAGATAATTATTGGATAGAAATATTACCTAGTAAATTTGAATAAAAATAAAATTAATTTATTTGAAATAAAATGTAGAAAATAAGTTATATAGAAAATAAGTTATATAGAAAATTTTTAATTTTACTTATCAAATTTTTAATAGCTTAAAATATCAAAAATAACTATTTATTTTGAAATAAATAGTTATTTAACTTTGAATGGTGAGATATATCAACGAAAAATAGCAAATAATTTAGTCAAGAGGTGAATCTAGATGAAACAAGTTCTGACTGTTTTAGGAGTAGGTGCTTTATCAATAGCAGCGAATACATTGGATGCAAATGCATATCAACAAGCAACAGTAACAGCAAGTGTATTAAATGTCAGACAAAATGCAAGTATTAATTCTAGTATTATAGGAAAAGTTTATAAAGGAAATGAAGTTGAGATTTTAGATAAATCAAATGGATGGTACAAAATAAAAGTTTCAAAAAGTCTTACAGGATGGGCAAGTGGACAATATATATCACTTAATGCATCAACAAGTTCAATTGATTCATCTAAAACTAGTGCAAAATTATCTATAGGTTCTAATGCAAAGGTAAATGTTGAAGCATTGAATGTAAGACAAGGACCTGGAAGAAATAATTCTGTGATTGCAGGAGTGTATAAAGGCGATGTAGTGCAGATAACTGATTATGCAAATGGATGGTATAAAATAAAGAAATCAAATGGTACAACTGGTTGGGTAAGTGGAAGTTACATAGTAAGTACATCTGAAAGTGTATCTTCTGGAGCACAAAGCCAAAGTACAAGTGATTCTTCAAAAAATAATACAAGTTCTTCATCTTCAAATGTTACAACATCAAGTAAAAGTGGATATGGAAAAGTATCTTCGAGTGTGGGACTTAATATGAGAAGTGGAGCAGGAACATCTTATTCAAAAGTGGCTATTCTTTCAAATGGAGAAGTGGTTAAGTTTGTAGAAGAAAGTTCAAATGGATGGTATAAAGTAAGCAGAAGTAATGGAACATCAGGTTGGGTAAGTTCTCAATATATAAGTTCAACTTCTGAAGATTTTAATTCAAGTAAAAATAATAATAGTAATAGTGGAAGTAGCACTTCGACTTCTAATGATTCAAGTAAAAGTGAACAAAGTGATAGCAAGACAGATTCAAGTTCGTCATCAAAAGGACAAGCATTGATAGAATGTGCATATTCTTTGATTGGAACTCCTTACAAATGGGGTGCAAGTGGTCCAGAAGCATTTGATTGTTCAGGATTTACTCAATATGTTTACAAACACGCACTTGGGATAAGTATTCCAAGGGTTTCAAAAGAACAAGCAGCAGTTGGAAGAGCTGTTGCGATTGGAGATTACAAAATAGGTGATTTGGTTTACTTTGATACTTCAGGTTCTGGAACTACAAGCCATGTTGGAATTTACATTGGAAATTCTAATTTTATACATTGTAGTGGAACTCAAGCAAATCCAAACAAAGTAAAAGTTGATAGTCTTCTTAGTTCGTACTATTCAAAAGCACTCCTTGGTGCAAGAAGAATAATATAATGAAAAAATCGTATTGAAGGAAAGCAAATTATATTTTTAGATATAGTTTAAATTTCTGACAATACGATTTTTTTGTAAATATTTTGTTTAAAATGTAGGTGAAAATTATAAATTAAAAAAATGGAAGTTTAATTTGTTATCACATTTATATAAAAATATAAGAAGTTTATAATCAAATAAATAATTTATTTAAAATATAAGAAATTTGACAATCAATGAATAATTTATTAAAAAATTTTTGATTATTAATAAATATTTATTTGTATATTATCAATAAATATTTAAAATAATAAGAGAATATATTAAATAGTACTAATTGACTTAATTGTATACATATGATATAATTAATACACAAGAGAAAATGCTATAAGAATATTAAGAAAGAATATTTAAAAGGTTATTTTTCTAATAGTACAAGCATATTATTGATATATAAAGGTTTTAGGAGGGAAACTAATGAATAGATATAATATGTTTAGAACTTACAGAAACAGAAGAAGATACATAATGAAAAATAATCTTGCTATTTTCATATGTATAATTTTAATTTTTGGATATGGATTTGTTAAGTTTAAAAAAGCTGATATAAAAAGTTTGTCTGATGTCAAAGATTTGATAGTATCAAAAGTTACTTTTGGAAAAAAATCTGTCTACACATACAAAGATTTAGAAGATGAATTAAATGGAGTAGTTGACAGTGGAGATTCTAAAACAATTGATACTACAGCTCAAAGTACAGATGAAGATACAAACACTAAAAGTGAAGATACAAACAATCAGAAAAGTGATGTAGCTACAATCAATCCTTGGAAAGTATATGCTATACAAGTAGCTTCTACATCAGATGAATCTAAATTAAAGAAAATAAAGGACACGCTTGAAGAAAGTAAAATTCCTTTTTCTTTTTTAAAAAAAGGAGATGTAGAAAAAGTTCAAACTTATTGTGCTTTTAATAAGGAAGATGTTAGAAAATATTTAGATGAAATAAAAAAGAAATTTTCAGATGCATTTATATCAGAAATAGATGTGCCTGTAATTTCTCTTAAATATACAGATAAATATTCTCAAATAAAAGATATATCAAATTCAATAAATGAATTGAGAGATAACTTTGAGGATGAAACAAAATATTGGAATAAGGTTACAAGTGCTACTAATGTAGTAAGTATATCAAATGAGCAGGAATATAAAGATCTTATTAAGAAAAGACAAGATATAACAACAGCAATAGAATTAAATGTTAATAAAATA
>JAISUA010000272.1 GCA_031272305.1 Clostridioides sp. | reverse complement strand
ATTTATAAATTAAATATTATTTTTTTATAAATTTTTATTCAATAATTTGTATTTTAAGTACAATTAAATTTATACTTGATGACTTTTTATAAAAATTCAAAAAGCACTCTCTTGATATTATTTTAAATATACAGAGAATGCTTTTTGAATGATTTTCTAAAATAAATAATTTTACTTTATATAGTGTACAAGATTTTACATAAAATTTTTCTTTTAATATTCACACTTACTTTTATTGATAATTGACAAAGTTTATACAATTTTTTGTATTACCTACTTGACTTCATATACTATGATTATATTTTAAACTACGTTTTTAAATATTTTTTATCATATTTTATTAAATGTTTTTCATCAGTTTTCTAAATGTTTTTCATTATATTTTCTTAAATGTTTTTCATCATATTTTCACAAAATGTTCTAGCTCTATCTTCTATTCCATCTATTTTTTCGATTGCTTTCGGATCATTTGCTATTGCTCTTATAGAAAAATACGGAGGAAGTCTGAATCCTTTATTCACATTCAGTGATCCTATAAGTTGTTTTGCAATAGAGTCGCTTCCTGAATTTCCTGACACAATGACTCCTATTATACTTTTTTCGTAAAAATTCATTTTTCTATACAAAACGGTAAGTCTATTTATTGTAGCCATAAGATTCGCAGATATTGAATCGTTGTAATTTGGACACAACCAAACTATGACATCGCTTTCCTTTATAGAAGGCAGTACATCTTCTGTTATGACTCCACCATAGAAACAAGTATTTTTCTTGCCGTAGTGAATACACATCTCATAAGGACAACCCTTACAATCTTGTATTTTATTTTCTTCTATTAAAAGTTCTTTTATATTTATATTGTTTTTATTATTTTTCTTATCTTTATTGTTTTTATTATTTTTCTTAATATTTGAAGCCACCATCGACCAAAGGTGTCTTGTATTTGAATATTTATGAGGACTAGAATATAACACCAAAATATTTGTTTCTTCTTTTTGCTTATAAGTATATTCTAAAATTCTTTGTATAAGATTTTTCAACATATACACACAAATATCCTCAAAAGATAGATCCATTGTTTTTTTCCATGTAGAAAAATTTTTAAATCCTTCAATTGACTCTACAAGAGGATGCCCTATGAAACAACAACCTAAAGAATTTGCACAAAAAATTATATCTTGTGCAAATCTTTTTGTAAAATCATCGCTCTTACTAAAAACAACAATTCCTGCCGTTGAATTTTCAAGAGAGTCTTTCCCTTTTGATGTAAGTTTTTTTAGAAATAATAACATATCAATATCGATTCCTATATCATCAATCTCAGCAACAAAAAGTAGTTTTTTATTTCTAAAATCTAAAACATCTTCAATATCGTAAACATATTTATAAGTGTAAATTCTACTGTCTTTGTTTCGTTCATATTTTCTGTTAGATTTTATATTACAATCATCAAATACATCTCTTCTGATTTCTTTGTTTGATTCATATTTTCCATTAACTTTGATATTATAAGCTTCAAGTTCATCATTTGTTTCAAATTTTAAGTCCTTCAATGATGTTTCTATTTTTTCTTGTAAATTCTTGCTTATATTTTTGTTTGGCATAATAATATATAGATCACTCATTTATAGAAATCACCTCTGATTCAAATAATCATTTTTAATCATTCAAAATATTTACAATGTATAAATTTTATTTGTTTTTATACTAAAGATACTATTTGTTTCTGATTAAGCTTTTTAAATATTTATGTGTGTATTCAATTTTTTTCATTATTTCTTCATTCAAATTATTTCGCTCGAAAATAATATTTCCATCAACAGTTTTGTTTTTTGACCCAAAGAACACTCCATCAATAAAACTTGATGAATAGTTCCAGTTTTCATTTAACATATCCAGTATTGAAAGTGCTCCAGATGACAGCGATGGTGCAATATATGGTTTGAAACCTAGACTTCTTATTTCAAGATTTGATGTTTTTGCCTTATAAGTCAAATAATCAGATATATCTTGATTATAATTGTTCAAACTATCAATTATTATTAATCCTTCGCCATGTGGACCAAACGCTCTACCTTCATTTAGATAGTGTTTTGTTTTTTCATCTAAAGATGCATAATACACTGCTCTCGCATTCATAACACCTAGTCCAAAACCTCTTATTTGTTCTGGTGCTAAGCCTTTTGCATCAAATTCTCCATCTGAGTTCGTATTGCTTTCGTTGTAAACTGTCGCACACAACAAATCTACTGGATCTGATACAACAGCAAAAATTCCTTTGAAATTTTTATCTCTAGCTTGTTTTGCATATTCAGAAATTATCTTAGCATTTGATTCAAATTGAACCATTCTAACATCTTCAGTTTTTTCTTTCTCATTTTTACTTTCTACTTCAGGAACACTTACGGAAACACAAAATACAAAAACATCGCAATCAAATAATTCCTCTTCTTTTAAGATGTTTATTTCCACAGGTAGTTGAGATTGATTCAAAGATAGAATTTGTGACAGCTCCATTTCCCATCTCATAGATTTTTCTTTATTTTTATCAAATATTCCTAATGACGAAATAGTATCGCTTCCCAATAATCTAAGACCTGTAAGCAACGTACCTCCAACATCTCCAAGACCTACTACATTGATTTTGTATCTATCCCTTTTTTCATAAAACAAAGCATCTTCCCAAGTTTTGAAATTTATATTCACTGCAATTAATTTTTCATTTTCTATCAACATCAAAATAAATTTGGATGACTTATTTTCTGTTGGTAGAATAGAACTTTCTTCTATACATTCTTTATTTAACAAATTCACGTTTTCTATTTCAGATAACATTTCTCCAATTGTTGATACAATAAAGCTTCTTCTTGTATTTCTAATATCGCCTCTCTTAAAAAAATACGCATACTTATTATTTCCTGATGTATTTCCTTTAGAAAATATACTTTGCTTAGCGAAATTTTCTGCTTCAAATTCATTTATTTCAACAAAATCAGCTTCAATATTTTTACCTTCGACTTCTAATGATTTTTTATTTAATATTTCCCGAGAAATAATCAATTTTCCCTTATAAAAATAATACTTCCACTTATCTGCATTTAAATCTGTTTCATTCAAATTAAAGTTCCCCATTTTTTCTCCTTTCGTTTTTCTTAACATACACTTCGAACAACTAGACTTATCATCACTTAATTAAAATCTAATGAGATAAGTCTAGAAAGAAGTGAGATAGAAAATCTATGATTTTCGTAATCGAAGTTTCCTACTTGCTTCGAACATAAATTTTCGTTTTTTAACGAAAATTTAGTTCTCATAATAACATTTTTTTATCTCATTATCTTAAATCTACTCAACAACTCTAGATCCTTCATTACATAGCTAGTAGGTGTAAGAGATAAGTTGTAATATATTTCTTCACCGAATTCTGGAATTCTAGGATTTGTAATGACCTCTCCTAGTGTTTCAAGAGTAAGATTTCTTCCGTATATTTTATGATACTCAAGCTCTAAACTTTTTAATATTTCATAAGAATTTTCAAGGCATACTTTCGAAAACTGATATACATCTTTTTTATCCAAATCTTTCATAAACGTTGGAAAAGTATATGGAAGTATCATATTATTTGATTCTATAAGATTTCTCTTAGGAGATTTTCCTCTCCAAACAGGATCTCCTCCTATGAATGGATACAATACTCTTTCGTTGAACCATAATTTCAATTTAGGAAGAAAATAAACTGAATCTATTTCCCTTCCTTGAGTATCCATTAGATCTTTTCCTATTCCTGTAAGTATTCCTACTATCAGCTTTTTAACAGTAATATTCTCTTCTTTCAAAATAGGGTCTAATTTTTTTAATCTTGCTCCTTTGTGAAGAAAATCATCTACTAAAATTAAATCTCTATCGAAAGATTTTATCATTCTAACTTGATTTTTAAGTGTCAAATAATAAGGTGCTTCTGCTATAAAGAATGATTTTATATCTCCACTAAAATATTTATCTACATGCAATGATTTTGTAACAGTATTTGGAACTACATATCTATCCAAAGAATCTCCAAACGGAACGCACATATATGGTCCTCTCTCTTTAGGAGGCAATACTTTATCAATAGGTACTCCATTTTCTGCACAAATCATATTGATCATCTTTTGATGAAGTATATTAGAGTCAAATGTTATAAATAATTGACCTGGAAAAATTGAAATCCATAATTTTTGAAGTTCTTCTCTTGCTTTTTCAATTGTTTTAAGTACATTTTTATTTGCTCTGAATGGTTCTTTTATAACATTTTCCACATCTAAATTAATCATACTTGGAGAACTCATATCAACAGCAAACGTCGTTCTGTCCTTATCTAAAGAATCTACTTCTACAAATCCAAGCAACTTCAATGTCTTAGTTATTACTTCAAAATTTTTCGAATCATTTAAGCATTGATATACTGCAAATTCATAGTCTTGTGAAAGTGCATATGAAATCACTTCTGTAGCTATTGTATTTGAAACAGTTTCACTATTATAATTATTGTTTATCTCTATAAAATCAATAGAAATTATTCTTCCACTCGAATTTTCTCTGATATATTTACATACTTTTTCATCTTTAAAATCTTCAAATACAGATTTATTTTTTACCCAGTGAATACAAGAAATAGCCATAATTTCACTGTAATTATTATTTTTAATAACAATTATTTTTGATTCTTCTTTATTATCTGAAGTTATTAGATGATTTTGAATTCTTCCATTCAAATCAAATTTATCTAGTAATTCTCTGATTTTTATCATATCTCTTCCATCAATAGTTTCAAACAACAAGCCTTCAAATAATAGCGATTTCTTTTCCATAGGTTCTCTTTGGTAAAATCCTTTTTCATAGATGTACTGCTTCACAAGAGGATCTGTCAAATCTGATATATCTCTTGAGTTATCAATATAATTTCTTATTTGAGTCGAACTTACAGATGAATATTTTTCAGGAATCATGATAATTTTTACATCGCCTTTTATCAGATTTGTTCTCTCTTTTAATTTTTCCGTATTTCCTCTATCAAAAATTATATGGTTAAAGCTATGGATAGAATCCTCTGTAGACTTATTTTCATAGCAAGAAGCATTTAATAATACATCTCCTCCTGAAACAAAATATAGTGAAGAATCTTTAAAGTTTTCCCTCAAAATTTTCAAATCGTTTTCATTGCTTATATTTGTTTGAAAATATTCAGGATAAATATAAATATTCAACTCATCACAAATTGACAAGTTTATAATATTCTGTCTAAGAAGATTTGGCAGAGTTTTTTTAGACCAAGAAAATTCATCCACTGCTAAATATACTTCAAATCCAAGATCTCTTATTATTTTAGAGATATTTTTATGTGTTATAGAAAATGGATCGAATGTTCCAGGGAAAAATGCGATTTGTTTAGGAACATCTATATTTATTTTTCCTACAAAGAATGTATAATCAGCAATAAATCTATAAATATGGTTGATAGCAGCTGAATTAGTCATAAACATTAAGAAATCATCTCTATCTTCTGTTGTCAATGTAAGAATTTTTTTAGCAAGAAGCACAAAAATATTATGTTTATCTTTAAGTGATAATGTGCTACTTGCAAATATATCTTTTCCTATAGTTATAATTGCTGCTTGCTTCACCCTAGATTTGTAATTTCCAAGTCCATTCAAAAGAATACTCAACATATCTATCAAACGATTGCTGTAATCTTCATCATTTTCTTCTTTGAATCTATTTTCATATTTTTTGTAATCTCCTAAAGTTATCCCTATTGTTTTCAAAATCAAAATTTTTATATCGTCGTTTGCTGATTTTATATTTATTTTTAAATCAT
>JAISUA010000256.1 GCA_031272305.1 Clostridioides sp. | reverse complement strand
ATGTATTCTACGCCACTCATATACATATTCATTGTAATGATAAGTGTCATTAAACTTACATATATACCTCCATATATGTATGCTCTTTTTTTATTATAGTAATTCCTACTTAATATAACAAGTGGAAGAATATATATAAAGAATATAATCAAAAAACTCTGCATAATCTGCCTCCTCATTTGAATTTGCATTTTATACAAAGTAGTATTCACTAAATTAAAGAATCTTAGTCATAAATTAATATATTCAACAAAATCATAAGCTATTTGAAAATTATACTGCATTTATAAAACAACTAATAAAATAGCACTTCAACATTCAGATAGACTTATTGAAGTTGAAAGTTGTTTCCGTTAAAAATTTTTGAATTTAAAAACTTTATATGTTTATCAAACTATCAAAGAATTTTTCTCAATTTAAAATCCATATAATCGCTTGAAGCAAGTGTATACTCTATACCATTTCTTATACCTTTAAGTCCCATTTTGTAATATTCTTCGCCATGCAAATGTCCATAATACACTTTAGCAATATTTTCTTGTTCAAATAGCGTTGTAAATTCTGAATTTTCAAGTTTGTCATTAGTTGGAGGATAATGAATACACATTATAATCTTTTCAAAACCAGCTTTCTTAGCTAAATTTATAGATGTTTTCATTCTGTTTATTTCCCTTAAATATGCCTTTTCGTCATTTTCATCAAACTTTGTATCATTTGGACAAATCCATCCTCTCGAACCACATATAGCAAAATCATCGTAACTATAAAAGTTGTTATGTAAAAAAAACATACTTTCGTAGATTTGATTCATCTTCTTCACAGTAGACCACCAATAATCATGATTTCCTTTGATTAGTATCTTCTTTCCAGGCAAAGAATCTATAAGTTCTAAATCTTGCTTTGCTTCTTTCAAATTCATTGCCCAAGATGTATCCCCTAAAAGTACTACTGTATCCTCATCTGAAACAGTTTCTTTCCAATTTTTTATAATTTTTCGCTGATGATTTTTCCAATTATCACCGAAAATATCCATTGGTTTATCTATTCCATTTGAAAAATGAAGATCTCCAATTACATAAAATGACATCACTGCACCTCTTCTAATTTATTTACTCTATTACTCTATTACTTAATTACTTAATTACTTAATTACTTTATTTACTCTATTACTTAATTACTTTTTGTACTCTAACTACTTTATTTACTTTATTTGCTCTAATTATTTATTTATTTGCTTTTTTTACTTTATTGACTTATTACTTTATTACTTTTTTATTCTATTACTCTCTTTTTTATATCATCCATCTTATATTGTTGCAAAAGCGTATCCATTTCCGATTTCAAAGAAATTATCTCTTCTATATTTTGTTCATTCTGATTTTTCTCAAGTATTCTTTGATAATTCATAGCCTTGTTTGTTTCCCCAATATCGTACAATTCTTGAACTCGTCTTTGAGTTTCTCTTATAATGATCGACTCTCTTTGATAAATTTCTTGAGCATTCATAATATCTCCTCTTATTTCGCTCATCTCTTTATCCAACATAAAAGCTGCATCTGCTGCTCTTCTAAGTCTTTGTGCTATTTCTTCTGGAATAAAGTGATGATACTTATATTTAAGAGAATGTTCAATAGTAGCCCAAAAATTCATCGCGAGAGTTCTTATTTGAATCTCACAAATTATTTCTTTAGATTCTTTTATTGAGTTAATAGGATATTTAATAATTACATGGTAACTTCTATAACCACTTGCTTTGTAATTATTTATATAGTCTTTCTCTGCTATGACCTTCATATCGCTTCTTTTTCTTATCATCTCAACAATTACATATATGTCTTCTACAAACTGACACATTACTCTTATACCAGCTATATCATCTAAATCCTTTTCCATATCTGTAGAGTTGAGTCTTTTCATTTTTTCTATTATAGAAGATATTTTTTTTCTTCTGCCTGTGACAAATTCAATCGGAGAGTAATCTCCTCTCTCAAGATATTCTTTTCTTATATTTTTAAACTTAACTTTTAACTCTTCTACAGCATGATTGTATGGAGTTAATAGTTCTTCCCATTTTTCATATTCCATATATATTTCACCTTCTTATTGTTATTTCAATTAGTTGTAAAATCTTTTGCCATGAAAAATATCAAATATATAATATTCACACCACTATATATTCTATCATAAAATTTGGTTTTCGCATATTATAATATCAATAAAATAATTGATTTTTAACTCTAAATAGTTTATTATTTATTTTAGAATCGTTTAGGAGGAATTTAATTTCTATGACAAGATATACAAAAGTTATGAATCCATTTGGAGCTTATTTTACAAAAGACTTTTTGAAAGAAAAAAAAGATATAATCAAAGTAAGAGAAGTAAAGGAAGATACTGTTAGAAAATTTTTCTTACAAGGTGATTGCGAAGTTCTTGTATTTTTTGAAGACACAGGAAAAGAAATTTTGATAGATGACTTTTCACCTGAAGAAGATATAAAAAAATACTTAGGCTCTTCTTTCATCCAAAAAAGAAAAAAATAAATATAAATTAAGATATACATTAAAAACAAAAATTTTTACTTAAAGAAGGGAGTATTAATAATGGAATTAAAAATTTTCGGACACAAAAGTCCTGATACAGATTCAATATGTTCAAGTATTGCACTAACATATTTAAAAAATCAATTAGGTGAAAGTGCTACTGCTTACAGACTTGGAGAAGTTAGAAAAGAAGCTAAATACGTACTAAACTACTTCAAAGTAGATGCACCTGTTCTTCTTGAAAAAGTATGTTCAGAAGATAATTGTTTTCTTGTTGACCACAATGAATACGCTCAAAGTGTAGATGGATTACAAGAAGCAAATTTGATAGGAATAGTTGACCACCATAAATTAGGAGGAATATCTACTACACTTCCTCTATCTGTTAGAATTGCACCTGTAGGATGTACTTGTACTATAATTTATAATTTATTCAAAGAAAACAATGTAGAAATAACTTACGAAATAGCAGGTCTTTTATTATCAGCTATTTTATCTGATACTTTACTTTACAAATCTCCTACAACTACTCAAGCAGATATAGATGCTTGCAAAGCATTAGCTGAAATTACAAAAGTTGATGTTGAAACTTACGCTATGGATATGTTCAAATATGGAACTTCACTTGACGGAATGAGTATTCCTGAAATAGTTCATATGGATTTCAAAGAATTCACTATAGCAGGAAACAAGGTTGGAATTGGACAAGTATTTACAATGGATTTAGATAGTATTATGGCTAAAAAACAAGAATATATAGATTATCTTGAATCAAGTGAATATTTTGCTGTTGTTCTTGCTATCACAGATATAATCAAAGAAGGTTCATACTTGCTTTACAAAGCAGATAATAACGTTATTTCAGATGCTTTTGAACTTGAAGCTGCTCAAGGTGTTTTCGCTCCAGGAGTTGTATCAAGAAAGAAACAATTAGTTCCTAATTTAACATCTGCACTTGAAAAATAATTTTATAAAAACTTGAAGGCTACCTCGATTGAGGTAGCCTTATTAGATTAAAAATTAATAATTGCGTAGCTGGCTCACCAAGTAAGCCAACCGTTTAACTATAATTCGTTTTGTTTTAATAAATAAACTATACTACGTTACTTTAGGGGTTTGTTACTGTTTTTTGGGTTGATAGTAGGGTTAACTACTATATATAGTTTAAACTATATATTCAAAAAAGTAAACCTTTATAACATAATATTTTTTGTTTTTGAGCAAATTTTTTTAAATTATCTCCTATAATTAACCTTAACTTCTAAATTTACTTTATTTAAAATGTATTCCATAACACATTATTCGACATTTAATTTACTTAAAATATATTCTCTAATACATATTTCGACATTTAATTTAATAATTGTAATTATCTTATTTTTTCACTTAGTTTATTTAAAGTATCTTCTGTAATCGACCTTCACTTCGCTATTTGGAAATGTTTTTGTGTATAAATCTATAAAATAATCATCTGTCATACTAGCTATATAATCCACAACAATTTGATTTTCTTCTTCCTTCAAATTTCCTTCATCATCTTTGTAAAACTCTCTCATCACATTGTGATTTATATGATGTCTAAATATATACGATTCCTCTTTTCTTTCATACAAATCATTCAAAAG
>JAISUA010000255.1 GCA_031272305.1 Clostridioides sp. | reverse complement strand
TTAATACAATTAGCAAACATCCCTGACATATCTGTTACTTTCGAAGTATCAAATTTGCTTATGATTAATTCCTCCAAATTACTACATTCAAAAAACATATATCCCATATTTATAACTTTCGATGTATCAAAATTACTCAAATCTAAAGTTTCTAATTTAATACAAGTATCAAACATATTTGACATATTTGTTACATTAGATGTATTAAATTTTCTTACATCTATATTTTCTAATTCAACACAATGATAAAACATCCTTGACATATTCGTTACATTAGATGTATTAAATTTTCTTACATCTATATCATTCAATTTAATACAATTAGCAAACATCCCTGACATATCTGTTACTTTCGAAGTATCAAATTTGCTTACATCTATATTATTTAAAGTATAACAAAGATAAAACATACCGTTCATATCTATTACTTTCGAAGTATCAAATTTGCTTACATCTATATTATTTAAAGTATAACAATTAGCAAACATACCTGACATATCTGTTACTTTCGAAGTATCAAATTTACTTACATTTAAAATTTTTAACATACTGCAATTATTAAACATATTGCTCATATTTGTAACTTTTGACGTATTAAAATTATCCCCTAAATTTAAATTATCCAAAACATAACAATAAAAAAACATACTTGACATATCTTTTACCTCTAAGGTATTAAAACTACTTAAATCTAAATTATTTAAGCTTCTACACTCATAAAACATATTTGACATATTTATACATCTAGATGTGTCCAAAAATTGCAGGCCTTCTATTGTTGTAAGGCCTGTAAATCCTTTAAATAAAGAACTTACATCTTCATCTGCTACAACAGTCCCTTTAAATTTCACTGTTTTTATACTCGGCTTATAAATAGACGGTATATCAATACCCTCTGTTGAACCCGTAGGATCAAATACACCTGATTCTATTTCTAAAATATACTTACTTTGATCTAATTTTATTTCCCAATTACACGACCCGAATTTTCCTATTGCTATACTATCCGCATTGCTACATAAATTAAATACCGTAAAAAATAAAATTGAAACAATACTTAATGATAAAATGATTTTTGTAACATTCCTCTTAAATCTTAACTTTTTCATTGTTTTCTCCTCCTTTTAGTAAAAATACACATACAAACAATTCAATAATAATCTGTCTAATATAATTAGAAATTATTTTTGATTAATAATCTTATAATTATAAATATTTTTATAATATTAACTGAGATTATACTGATTTTCTCCCTACAATACAATATATTTGTACAAATTCTATTCTTTTATGTAATAATTAATCATTTTATTTATTTGATTAACCTTCTTTTTATTTTGTTGTAATCTTTATTATATTACTTATTATTTGTTTGAAATTATTTAATGCAAATTTAGAAACTTACAATTTCAATAAAATAAAATAATTTTTCTTTAGTTTCTTAAATATATTTTTTTATTTCTTTTTCTTATTCTTCTTTTTCTATCGGTTTTTATTATTCGTTTTTATTTCAGTTATCTTGTTCTTTATTTTAGTTCTCTTGTTCTTTGTTCTTTGTTCTTCGTTCTTCGTTCTCTTGTTCTTTGTTCTTCGTTCTCTTGTTCTTTGTTCTTTGTTCTTTGTTCTTTGTTCTTCGTTCTCTTGTTCTTCGTTCTTCATTTTTCATTATTCCTTTTTACAAGTTAGTAACATCTCCTCCAACTGAACAAGCAGCAGCTATACTTTTAATTTCATTGCAATCTTTATTTACTATATTCACACCAGCATAATATGTTATTTCATAATAGTTTCCTGTTTGAGGATTAATAGTCATTGAGTTAACTTCACTATATACTCCTCCTGCTGGTAAACTACTACGTTCCAAATCTCCATTCTCATTGAAAATATATACATTGTCATTCTGTTGACCATTAACTATTTTCAAATTATTATCTACTGTATTTACAACTATTGCTGATGCATTTGGACTATTCATTGAATTGTACAGTTGTTCGTTAATAATTGTATCAGTATTTCCATCTATAGTACTAAGTTGCGAATGTAGTGAAGAAGGAGATGTATTAATTGTATATCCTACAGCATATATTCTATTTTTATTCGGATTGACCCCTAATCTAACAACTTCACCTGATAACGTTATTGTAGTTATGTGTTGATGATTTATAGCATTTAATACCAAAACTTCATCTTCATTATTAACTGCAAGATATAATTTATTTGTATTAGGATTTATAACTGCATAGTTAATATCTAATCCTATAGGTATCTGTGTTGTTACAGTATTAGTATTTCCATCAATTACATCCATATTTTGAGTTGAATTGTCAAATAGATAGATATTGTTTGTAAGCTCATCTATGGTTGGTTTGATCTTATATCCTCCTGAAATAGTTGTAACTATATCATTGTTATTCAAATTTATAACTTGTAATGTTCCATTATTTTCTGTAACATATGCCATTTTTGTGTTTTGATTTATTGTAATATTCACAGGTGTATAAGGTAATGTCAGTGAACTTAATTTTTTTCCTGATTTAGCATTATACACATCTACTGTATTGTCGCATTGATTTAATAAATAAAGTCGAGCATTGTCTGGTTCAGTGTTTTCATATCCACTTCCTCCAGTCGCACCTGTCATTCCCTGTGGTCCTGTTTTACCTTGTAGACCTGTCTCGCCTGTCGCTCCTCGTAATCCTGTTACTCCAGTTGCTCCAGTTGTTCCTCTTTCTCCTTGTAATCCTGTTACACCCGTCGCTCCCGTTTCTCCTCGTAATCCTGTTACTCCAGTTACTCCAGTTGTTCCTCTTTCTCCTTGTATTCCTGTCTCACCTGTCGCTCCTCTTTCTCCTTGTATTCCTGTTACTCCAGTTGCTCCAGTTTCCCCTTGTAGTCCTGTTACACCTGTCACTCCTCTTTCTCCTTGTATTCCTGTTACACCTGTTGCTCCTCTTTCTCCTTGTATTCCAGTCGCTCCAGTTATTCCACGTTCACCCCTTTCTCCTTGTGTTCCTGTTGCTCCAGTCATTCCTGTTGGTCCTGTAACACATCTTAAAATACAAAAACAACAATTTTGCCTTTTGCAAACACAGCAGTTGCAAGTACTTTTTTTGTAGCTTGATTTATTGCAAATACAATTGTCTTTTCGTGAAAAACAATTCTTATTTGTATTTAAATTGTAATTATACCTTTCTGAAAAACAATTCTTATTTGTACTGAAGTTATAATTATCTTTTTTTGATAAGCAATTGTACTTTATGTTTAAGTTGTAATTATCCTTTTTTGATAAATAATTATTTTTTATGTTGAAGTTGTAATTATTTTTTTGTGAGAAACAATCATTTTTTATATTGAAACTATAGTTATCCTTTTGTGATAAGTAGTTATTTTTTGCATTGGAATTGTACTCGTCTTTTTGCGATAAAAAATTATGATTTGTATTAGAATGACAGTAATTCAAATATCTCTTTTCGTTTGAATTAGGATTCTTACTTTGCATAGATTTCACCCCAAATTTAGATTTAGCAGTGCAAACTGCTATGTTTTTTAGTTAACTTGTATAACAAATAAACTATATCTACATACAAGTTTCCCTATATACTGGATATGTTCCGATACTAACTCATCACTAAAATAACGGTCATACGTATCGGTTTTAATCAAAATTTAATAGAACTACTTATTTTTCAAAATTTACTTTCCTCATTATAAAATTTGCTTCACACTACCATAACTTTATATTTTGCATTTATAGATTCATATGCAATTATATATATTACATTCTTACACTAAAAATTTTATGACAGAGCTATAAATTTTTAAAAACTTATCACTTAGATTGGAAACTTCATATATTATTAAAGATTACTCACTTTAGTTTACATATTCGCACATTCTCAAATGCTAATTATATATAAAAAGCATACTTACGCTATTATATGCATAAGTATGCTTTTATGTGAAACTATATATTGTTATTTATGATAAGGCTCTCCATTATTTATTCTAAATGTTCTGTAAATCTGTTCCAAAAGTATCAATCTCATTAACTGATGTGGAAATGTCATTTTTGAAAAAGACAATTTATAATCACAAGCACTCAACACTTCATCAGAAAGTCCAAGCGAACCACCAATTACAAACGAAATACTGCTCTTTCCTTTTACATTTAAATCTGAAATATATTCAGCCAATTCTTCTGATGACAAGCTTTTTCCTTCTATAGCAAGACCTATTACAAAACTATTTTGTTTGATTTTATTTAAAATTTTATTTCCTTCTTTTTGTTTGACTTGATTCCTTGCCTTTTCACTTAGATTTTCCGGAGCTTTTTCGTCATCTAGTTCAACTATATCAACCTTAGCATATTTGCTAAGTCTTTTTAAAAATTCATCTATACCTAGTTTTATATATTTTTCTTTTATTTTACCAATACAAATAATTTGAATATTCATCTAAAAACCTTTCTTAAATTTCTTATTTCTTAATATCCACTTCTCATAAGAAGTCTTAAAAAAACTGAGATAGAAAATCTATGGTTTTCGTTATCGAAGTTTTCTACTCGGTTCGAAGTTCTGAAATCTTCGCTTTCAATTGTAATGAACTTCTCATAACAAAATCTTATCATCACTTAAATAAGATCTAATGCGATAAGTCTTATTATGAGAACTAAATTTTCGTTGAAAAACGAAAATTTATGTTCGAATATCACTTATTACCTTGGTTTTATTTCAAGTTATTATAAGTCTTTTTATTTTACTCTAAATAGTCTTGAAGGTGAATTCCTTTTAAGAACATCTAGTGTCACATCTTGTCCAACTGCTATATCATTTTGGTTTAACACTGAACTCATCGTTTGGTACGCAAGTTCTGGAAAATTATTTTCCTTACTTAAATGTGCAAGTAAAATCGTTTCTGTTCCATTTTTTATAAGTTCAACTGAAAATTTAGCTGCATCATCATTTGAAAGATGACCTACATTTGACATAACTCTTCTTTTCAATTCATAAGTGTAAGGTCCAACCATCAACATATTTTGATCGTAATTTGATTCAAGTACAACAAGTCTTGATCTATGTAAATTTCTCTTTACATTCTCAGTTATACAACCAACATCTGTTGCTATTGAAATTTTGTCATCATTTTCAGCATAAAAATTAAATCCTACAGGATCAGCAGCATCGTGTTCAATAGAAAAAGGTTTCACGATTATATTTTCAATTTCATAAGTTTCTTCATTTTCGAAAACCATCATATTCTTTTCAGCTATTTTTCCAATTTTATCTTTCATAGAACACCAAGTCTTGAAATTCGCATAAATAGGAATGTCTAATTTTCTAGAAATTATACCTGCTCCTTTTATATGATCAATATGCTCATGAGTTATGAAAATCCCCTTCAACGTGTCTGCTTTTATATCATTTTCTTCTAAACCATTTAAAATGAATTTTCCACTTAAACCTGCATCTATTAAAATATTTGTCCCTTTATATCCTACAAAATGGCAATTCCCACTACTTCCACTGCCAATTGAACAATACTCAATCATTACATCACCTCAAAATTTTTACGTATATTACTTAATCTGTTCGAAATATCTATTTTTTTACTACCATTGTGAACTTCAACTCGGCTAAAGACCGATGTGCTTATTATTAAAAATTAATTTTTAATTTTATAAATTGAAATATTGAATTGCTACCTAAAATTTTACTTAAAAATCATTTTCAAATTGCTATATTAAATTGTATGACTAACTTTTCAAAATATATTTGATTGGTTTTGTATTTTTATTCTAACGGCAATGTGACTATGAATTCTGTTTCTTGATTTTCACTTTTTACCTTTATAGTTCCATTGTGCATTTCCACTATTTCTTTGGCTATAGCAAGTCCAAGACCTGCACCACCTTTTGTACTTCTTGAGCTATCTACTCTATAGAATTGCTCAAATATATTATCTATCTTATATTTTGGAATCGTATCTCCTTGATTTTTTATTCTTATTTCCACGTTTTCTATGAATTTTTTGACTACTATATCTATTTTAGAATTATCATAACAATATGCTACTGCATTTCTAATTATATTATCAAATACTCTTGCAATCTTATCTGGATCTACAAATATATTTATATCGTCTTGAATATCAAGTTTTGTTTCTATTCCTTTTTCTTTGAAAGATGGATAAAATTCATCTTCTATCTGATATATCAACATAGATAAATTTAATTTCTTTTTTTCAATAACAGCTTGATTCAAATTAAATCTTGTTATATCAAAAAATTCATTTATTAAATCTTCAAGCCTATAAGATTTTTCTAAAGCTATGTTTAAAAATTTTTGTTTCACATCTTCAGGCAAATTTTCCGTTTCATTTACAATAGATAAATATCCTATGACAGATGTAAGTGGTGTTTTTAAATCATGAGCCAAATACATTATCAAATCTTCTTTTTGTTTTTGAGTATCTTTTAGCAGTCTGATATTGTTCCTAGAAGTTAGTTTTGTCTTATTCATAATACTCTCAATAGACTTCAACTCATTTGGCAAAATAATGTACTCATCATCTTCTAACATCATCTTTTCATTTGCTTCTAATATAATTAGAATATATCTTTCTAATGCTTTAAATAACAAAACCAATATAACAATGAATCCTACAAATGCTAGAATGCTTATGAATGTTTCTAAATTATTCTTTATCCAATGAAATAAATTGTAAAATGGTTCATTTCCATACCAAGTCTTCCTCGTAAACAATAAATAAAAAATCCACGAAACAGGATAAATACAAAACAAATAAACTCCATAAGATATTATATATTTTCTCAAAACTATTTTTCTTATTTCTTTGACAGCATCTCTTGAAACTTTACTCAATTTTAAATTTTTCATCTTAAATTTAATCATCTATTTTATAGCCTACTCCCCAAACAGTTTTTATAAATTTCGGATTTCTAGGTTTCTCTCCCATTTTTTCTCTCAACCTTCTTATATGCACCATCACTGTATTATTGCTATTTGAAAAATATTTTTCTCCCCAAACAGTTTCGAAAATTTTTTCTGAAGAAATTACTTCTCCTTTGTTTTCTGCAAGTAGCCACAATATTTTAAATTCAATAGGAGTAAGTTGAATTTCTTTATCGTATAAGATACATTTATGTTTCGATTTATTAATAATTAGACCTGAAAAATCTATTTCCTGTTCCATATTTTCTAATTTATTTTTATCCGTTATTTCACGTTGAAAATCAGTATTTCCTTTTTCTTTTTCACTATACTTTTTATTATTATATAAAAAACTATTGTAAATATTTTTATTTATATTTATATTTTCATTTCTATTTTTACCCGTTATTTCACGTGAAAAACAATATCTTTGTGTTTTACTCACATCACTAGAATTTGATTTTTCATTAAAAAAATATGAATCTACATTTTTATTATTGTATCTTTTGTATCTTCTGATTTGAGCCTTTACTCTTGCAACGATTTCAAGTGAATTGAATGGTTTTGTAATATAGTCATCTGCCCCCAACATAAGACCGTTTATTTTATCCATTTGCTCTATTTTAGCAGTAAGCATTATTACAGGAAAATTATATTTTCCTCTGATATATTTACAAATTTCAAATCCACTTGTTTTTGGCAACATAACATCCAAAATAGCCATATCAAGTTCAACGCTATCTATACATTTTATAGCTTCATCTTCATCGTAAAATTTAAATACTTCAAATCCCTCACTGCTCAAATAAAATTCCACTAAATCAGCAATCTCTTTCTCATCATCTAAAATTAATATCTTTTCTCTCAAATAATCGCCCCCAAAAACCAAAAATCATCATTTATTTCTTTATAAAATCTCTATTCAACCTTTTTATGTTCAATTACGAAAATCAAATATTTTATATTTTTCTTTATTTTTTAAATTCAACTTTTCTATACTTTTTACTTTATTTTTAATATTTTATTTTATTTCTAACTTTTTACTTTTTTCACTCTTTTATTTTTTTCTTCGTTTTTTAATTTCAAGTTTTCTATAGAAGATAACATTCTGAAATTATTTTTTATATCAATATTTTTTCAAGTTCATCTACCATTTCATCAACTGTAAGTACATCATTTGGAATTTCTATACCTTCTTTATTAAGTTCATTCGAAAGTTCAGTCATTGCTGGAACATCAAGACCTATTGATTTAAGCATATCTATATTCTTAAATACTTCTTTAGGTGTTCCTTGTAAAATGTTTTTTCCTTTTTCCATAACAACAACTCTATCTGCTGTTACTGCTTCTTCCATAAAATGTGTTATGTGTATAATCGTTATATTTTCATTTTTATTTAACTCTCTTATAGTTTCCATAACTTCTTTTCGTCCAGATGGATCTAACATCGCTGTTGCTTCATCAAATATTATACATTTTGGTTTCATTGCAATTATTCCTGCAATAGCTACTCTTTGTTTTTGACCACCTGACAAAAGATGTGGTTGTTTTCTTCTAAATTCATACATATTCACTTTTTTTAGAGAATCTTCTACTCTTCTTTGTATTTCCTTTGATTCTATACCTAAATTTTCGCAACCAAATGCAACATCCTCTTCAACTATTGTAGCTACGATTTGATTATCTGGATTTTGAAAAACCATACCTGCAGTTTGACGTATATCCCAAAGTTTGCCTTCATCAGTAGTAATCATTCCATCAATAAGTATGTTGCCTTCTGTTGGAAATAAAATTGCATTTAGATTCTTTGAAAGAGTAGATTTTCCAGAACCATTGTGACCTATTATTACAACAAATTCGCCTTCTTCTATTTCTAAACTGAAATTATCAATAGCTTTTAGAGACTGTTCTTCCGTTCTATATTCAAATGTAACATTATTTATATTAATGATATTTTTCATTATATTTACCTTTCTAAGTGTGTTTTTGATAACATTAAATATATTGTATATTCTTTTCGTAAAAAAATTGAAAGATAGGATATCTATCATGAATAAAAGTTTATACAAAATTTTGACACTCTCATTTTTTTCATTTCTATTTTTCTTATTTAAATTCGTTTATATTTCCTTATTTAAATTCGTTTATATTTTTCTTATTTAAAACTTCTATACTTAGATATTTTATCGTAAGTAATAATAAGTCTTCTTTATAACTATTTATATTATATCATAAAAGAACTTATTTTTATCTACTTAGATAAATCTAAAGTTTGGAAATAAGTTAGATAAAAAATAATTATTACAAACTTATTTCTCACGCATTCAAGTTGAAAAAAAAGAACTGAAGAATTTGTTTTTAAAATTTAGTTGTAATCTACTTTAACACAAAATCTGTAAGTAGAAACTATATCTAAAACAATTTCATCAGCTCTTATATTATTATATCTGCAATTATATGAATAATTGTGAATATCAAGACTTTCATCCTTAGATTTTATTTCAACTGGTGATAAGTCTTCTTATTTTATTTCCAAACTAAAGAAGTATATTTTTCACATATTTTTACTGCTGTTTCATATCTATCTTTACCAGCAAGCCTTTCCAATTCTACTTCATTTGATAATGATTTTATTTCATTTTCTATTTCTTTTGCTACTGCTTGATACCCTCCCGCTATAAGTACATTTTTGATTGACCAGTCTTTAAATGCTTTTGATGTTATTTCATTTAATTTATCCTCTTCAGTCAAAAGTATAGGTTTTTTGTAATATCCTGCTAAACTGTTTACAGTAAGAGCATCTGGAAATTTTGTTCCATCAACTAACACAGCATCTGTTTTATTTTCTGTAAGTGTTCTCAATTTTTCACCTATCAATCTAGCTGTTTCGTATCTATCTATTCCACCTATTCTTTCTATATTTATTTCTTTTGATTTGTTTTTTATATCATTTTCAACATTTTGTGATACTGCTTGTTCTTTACCTCCTATTGTCATATTTTGTATTTTCCAATCCTTAATTACTTTTTCTGTGTCAGTATTTAAGTTATCTGTTTGTGTTAAAAGTATAGGAGTTCTCTTATATGATGCAAGTGATGATATACTCATAGCATCTGGAAAATTTGTTCCTACTACTAACATTGCAGAGTCAGTGTTATTAGTAATAGCTCTAACTTCTTTCCCAATTTCTACAGCAGTTCCATATCGATCTTTACCCCATATTCTTCTTACTTTAAATTCCTTTTCAAGTTGAACTTTTACTTTTTCTGATACGGCTTCAGGCCCTCCTGAAATTATTATTTCATCTGGCATAATTTTTCTAAGTTCATTCATAGTAGTATCATCTACAGAATCTAAATTTGTAAGCAAAACAGGTGCAAGTTTTTCATTTGCGAGAACTGACGCTGTAAGTACATCTGTATATCTTTCTCCATTTGCCATTATAACAGTTTTTGCTTCATTACCTTCTACACCTTCATCTGGTAAACTTGGTTTATCTGGAGTAGAACCACCAATTTTCCATACTGCATATAGCGTTCTGTTTGAGTCAATAAAATCTATATCCTCTTTTTCTACATAATTATTTTCCTTTTCAGAATTAAAATTATTTGGATTCTCATTTTTGTTTTCAGACCAACCTAGAAATTCTTTATTTCCATTTGAAACGTTTAAATCATTTTTTGATTTTACTTGACCTTTCATATTGTTATAACTAATATCATAATATTTATCTGTTTTTATATTGTTTTCTTTATTATTCTCACCTTCATAATATTTTGTGCCATCAATGTTTTGCAAATTTGGCAATTCAAATTCACCACCATTTGCATCATATTTTATCCATGATATTTCAACTGATCCTATATCTGATTTATAAATATTTCTCAAAAAATTTCTCTGATCTGTATTTAATGCGTCTTCCTTTGCAGTTTGATCTGTTATTCCTTCAGGTTTTATAGGAAGTGTTGGAACTACAATTTGATTTTCTTTATCATCGCTATATCCAACTTTTATATCACTATAATTGGTTAGATTTTCTATAGAATCAAAATCATATTTTCCATATGTTTCTTCATTAGTAGCATTTGTTTTACTACCATTGTCAAAACCTATATTTCCACCTAAATTTTTTTCTTGATTAGTTTCTAATGAACTTCCTATCAATTTTCCATTTTCATCGTATGAGATTTTTGATTCTACAACATTTTTATAATTTTCATCTTTATCTTTTGATTCACTAGAAATATTTCCAACGATAATGTTGTTCTTACACTTTAGTATAGCCTTGTTATTGTTAATTCCTACTGTAGATATTGCACCACCCAAGTTAGATGATTTATTTTTGTAAAAAGTATTATTTTCAAAATCAAAATACGCTTCATTTTCATCTTGATTCTTAGTATCTTTTGGAGTGGCATACAGTTGGACTCCACCAACTGAATAATCATTGCCTTGTAATCCGTTAGCTTCATTTTCATAGAACGTATTATTTTTTACTGATACACTTCCTTCACATATTCCTTTCTCTACTTGAATAAGCATCGCACCAGCATCATCTGCTGCTTTATTTTTATAAAATGTATTAC
>JAISUA010000241.1 GCA_031272305.1 Clostridioides sp. | reverse complement strand
CTGCTTCTAAAAATAGACCTTCTTTTATGCTAAGAGTCTCACCATTTTCTTCGTCTACTGGCGTAATACTTGCCACTGTTATAGGTAATTTGGGTTTTGAGCCATTGACGTCTGATTCTAACTCCGCTCTTATACGTATAACCTTGTAATAAATTGTTTGATCAGGTTTCAAAAAATCATCCCATTCAATCGCAACTGTGTCACTTGTACCTTCCACTTTACCATTTAATGCTCGTGGATTTTTGCTTATATTGTTTCCAGTGGCAAACAAAGTTGCATCTATTGGCACATATTCATCATTTTGACCACCTTCGTCTATATCAGAACCTGGATCACTTGGATCAAAGCCTATAGCTCTTGGAAATCCTAGAGTACTTCTTTTTGTTGCTTCTTTATCCTTACTAAATAGTTGCACTTCATAATTTTCTCTTTCAAACGGTTTGAATTTTACATCTCCAGCATCTAGATGTAAAGTCACATATATTTCTGCATCAGCATGTAAATCTGCATCAGAGATTCTATTTGGATCTCCTATGACATTCTTATATGGCAATAATTTTAGTTCTATATTCTCTGCTGTGGGAGTATAGCAAACTATTCTTTGATAATTATTTGGTTGAAACCACGTACTATTGTCTGATTCATCTCTCCATATCGCACCTTGTGTGGTTTTATTAGTCAATAGATGAGTAGTATCAGAGTTATCTCCACATCTATATTTCGATATATATCCCCAGTCTCTATCTGGTGCTCCGTTTAGGCTTGAGCCATTATTCCAAGATACCAAATTTGTGTTGAAAAAATCAAGAGTTTCATTACCATGTCTCCACACTAGAAATGTTTTGTTTTTTAGGTTGCAAATTTCAAATAACTTTGGACTAGTGACCTTTACTTCTGTTGTAGCATCAGCATTCAATCTAATAGCAGTATATTCTAGTTTTATATTATTATCAAGTGTAAAGCTAGTATCTGCTGTAGATATAAGATGTACTTCTGTATTTTCATTTACTATAAATTTGTCGTTTTGATGCAATCTTAATACAGGTCCATTTACCTTTGCATATAGTTTCCCGTATTTTTCCACAACTATTTTGCTTAATACTGTGTTATACGCTAGATCATCTCTATTTTGATAAATCATTGGATACTTTGTACGTTCATTATCGTTTTCAAGATGCACATCTGCTCCCTCTTTTACCGTAAATTCCTTTGAATTACCTGTCCTACTTGCATCATCTGTTGTTGATCTATAAGAGAATATAGGTAGATTCCCAGCATTTCTAAGAATTCCATTTTTAAATCCACATACTTTACCTTTGTAAACACAACCATAATCAAATATTATACTTCCAACTGTTGCATTTTCATAAGCAGAATTGACCTCACAGTCACCATAGAAAGTAACTTGAGCACGTTTTCCAAGCAAAAGACGCGGAACCGATGCTCCATTGTATTCACCTTTTCCTGCATCTTTAGCTCCATCAACATCGTCACTAGATATATTTCCAAATTCAAAGTACCAATATTGAGTGTAATCCTCTGATGTTGCCAATGGTTCCGTTATAGCTCCTGGTGCAATAAATGCTTGACTATAATCAAATCTATCCTTTATACATTTTCTATATAAGGATAAATTTTGAATTGCAAACGTTTGCTTATTATTGCTTGACAAAGAAGCAATAGGTAAATTTATATTTCCTAAGTTCAGTTTATAATACCCTTGAGATGAATCAAAATTTTCGCCTATTATTATTATATTATCCTTCCTTGCATTAAGTGTTGTTGGTTTTGCCTCATCTGATCTATTTATATCATTTTTTATTATAATTGCTTTATTGCTTGCATCGTTGTATGCAGTTGCAAACTCGTTCCAAGTTGTGACTTCTGCATATTGTTTTGCTTTCAATGAATCTATATAACTTGTATTTAATCTTTCTCTATAGCTGGATCTATCTAAAAAATCTTGTCTCGCATATACATCTAAATTCAAAGTTTCCCCAAAACTTTTTACCTGAAATATAGAACTTATTACGAGTATAAAACTAGTTATTATCGTTAATATTCTTACGTTATTTCTCATATAATTCCCTCCTCTTAAGCTTAAATGTATGATCTAAATTACAATTTTATGTCAATTATAATTATACTATTTATTTAACTCTAATACAATGTTTTTTGTATATTTTAAATATAATTTTGAAGAGTATCTTTTGCATTTTCCAAATATATTATTGATTTTATTAAAAATAAATGCTAAATTAAAAACAAAGAAACATCTTTAGTTCTCATAATAAGTATTGAAAAAAAATTTTCTGTTCTAAAATCTAAAAATACGATTGGAGCGATGTTATGAAATCATTAATTACAAA
The DNA here is from genome assembly GCA_031272305.1 of Clostridioides sp. Taxonomy (GTDB): domain Bacteria; phylum Bacillota; class Clostridia; order Peptostreptococcales; family Peptostreptococcaceae; genus Metaclostridioides. The sequence continues at coordinate 267 of JAISUA010000241.1, read as the reverse complement.
TTTGATAATTGATTTTGTTGCTGATTATCAAAAGAATCCTGAAATCAAAACAAAATGGAAAACCCCTATAGTTGGATTTTCGTCTGCAAACGACCCTCTTTATTCAAAATTAAAAGATGTGGTTGGCGAACATCATATGTTGCCAAAAGATTTTTCGCAAAATTCGAAATCTATAATATCATATTTTATTCCATTTGTCAATGAAATTCCAAATAGTAACAATAATTCAGAACTTCTTTGTTCTGAAGAATGGGCTCTTGCCTACAT
>JAISUA010000232.1 GCA_031272305.1 Clostridioides sp. | reverse complement strand
TTACTACTAGACTTTTCGCAACCAACAGTTATAACTAACAATGAAATTGTCATAACAACAATCATTTTTTTCGTCAAAATATCAAAAAATTTTCTACTCATAACCTACCATCCTCACTTTCCATATTATCTTCACCTCAAATTTTAATTTTCTTTCTTATTTTGATAATACACTCTTATTTGCAAAATTAACAGTACAAATACCTTCAAACTGTACTTTAAATGACAAAATCAACATATTTCTACTCTGAATTTAAAATATAATCAATATAACTTTATAGTTTTTTATTATAGATTTCAACATACTATATACCTTTTGTAACGCTCTTAGAAATGAAGTTATTTCTAGCATCAATACTATTGCAGGTACATTCCTTCAATTAATAGGTATATATGTTTTGTTGCCATTTGAAAATATAAATATGTATGGATATATAATAGTTATGAGCGTTTGCTCTATGTTCACTTGCTTGATTAACTTTTTAATACTTTATAAATCAACTGCTTTCTTGAACGGAAAAAAATGACCTATTTGTCAGAAAATATTTCTAGAGATACATTTCTTAATCAATTAACACTCAAATTTATAGTTTTTATTTTTTGTATATGAAAATAACTAACATAAAAAATCAGTATTTTTAACTGTCTAAATTGACTTTAAAATACTGATTTTTTTATTATTTTTATTACTTTATTCATCTTTCACTTCTTTAACTTCCATTTCTAATTGTAAAACATTTTAGTCTATTTATAGTCTTCCTTAATCTTAATATATTATTATTTATATATAAAATTATAAACTACTATAATAGCATCTCTTAATTTATTCCTTTTGTATAAGAAGTATAAGTTTCACCTGAATTAACCAAATCCATAGGATATACTATTCCTCCACCATAGTTTAGATTGATATTAGCTTCTGCCTTGTAACCTCTATATACTAGTTGAGAACAATAGAACTTTTCTACAGTGTTAACATCTGTGAAATTCCAGTTGTAAGGTTTAGTTCTCTTATTCCAACACCACTGTGCAACTTTTTCATCTGTACTAACAGTTGTTTTTCTAACTCCTAGACCATAAATTTTATCATATTTATTGTACCATTTATTTTCACGTGCTTGAACTCCATCACTTGGAAAAGATTCAACAGTTTGTGACGGTGAATAAACAATACCAGCATGACCTATAAGTTCACCAAATTTTCCATCTTTAGTTACAAGTATAGCTCCTTTTCTTGTTGGGTATGTTCCTGTTACACTTCTTGTCAGATTTGGATCTTTTTCTGTGATTTCAATTCCATTTTCTCTAAGTTCTTCATCAATTTTATCAAATTCGTCCAATTGATACTGCCATTTTTCTTCAATACTCATATCTTGATAATTCTTAGGCATTTGTGCTCTATTATTTTCGTATTCAATTTCTTTTTCTGTGATTTCAACTCCATTTTTTCTAAGTTCTTCATCAATTTTATCAAATTCGTCCAATTGATACTGCCATTTTTCTTCAATACTCATATTTGGATCCTTATTGATTCTTTCTTCTAATGTTATTTCTCTTCCTTCTTTAGCAACAGTTTTATATCCATCGTTTGCAAAAGATGTTTGAGATAAACTAGACAACAATATCCCTATTACCACAGTACTTGTTACCAATTTTTTCAGTTTCATAATTTCTTCCTCCTTATTTTTATTTTTAAATATTTATTCTAACTCATTTTATAAAAAATGAGGCGAATACTAGATCATCATATTGTTTTAATTCAAAAGATCTTTTAAGAGTAAAATCATTTAGGTTATAGACATACATTTTTTCTCCATCTGTTGCCAACAATTCTTTTTTATTTTCATCGATTTGAGCCATTTCAAGGTTATTTTCAAGTTTAAAGCACTCTACATTATCGTTTTTAGCATTGAGCCTAGCTATTTGATTTTTTGTTTCTTCTCCATGCATATTGTATTCTGTTATATAAATATAATCATTTGACTTTAATGTCTGATACATATTACAAAAAGGAAGTTTCAATACCTTTATACTAAAATCTTTAATACTTACTTTAAGGAGCTCGTTTAAATTATTGCCATCCTCATCGTATGGTTTTGTTACCCAAATATAATCACCAATCATCTTTGTGCTTTGCGTTCTTTCTCCACCACCTAAACTTATTTTTTTCTCAATTTTTAGATTTTCTTTATTTAATGTTGTTAAATACATTTTTAATTTATCATCTTCATATCCTGAAGATACTAAATATAATTTATTATCTTTTTCATTTAGTGATGAACCACCTTCTACTTCAGGTTTATAAGAATTTATTATTTTATTTGTATCTATTTCTATTTTTTCTAATTTTGTTCCATCTACATAAGCTGAACCTGCATATGAGTATTTATTATCAATAGTAAAAAAAGTTGGACAAATAGAAGTATCTAATGTAGTAGCATCTAATGTATCTTTATTTATTTTCAACATATAGTGATTTGCATGCGGTATAATAGCACTACCAACATAAAAAACATTATTACCATTAGATTCACTTTCTATTTTGAAGTCACTAAGTACTATTCCTCCATATTTGATTTTTTTATCTTTGATGAACTTTCCATTCTCATCATAAAGAGATATTATTGATTTATCCTTCGTCATAGTTGAGCTAATAACTGCATAGCTATATTCTTCATTCGTACTTTTATTTGCGTTTTTATTGCTACTAGACTTTTCGCAACCAACAATTATAACTAACAATGAAATTGTCATAACAACAAGCATTTTTTTTGTCAAAGTATCGAAAAATTTTCTACTCATAACCTACCACCTTCGCCTTCC
>JAISUA010000166.1 GCA_031272305.1 Clostridioides sp. | reverse complement strand
GTTTATACCTGAAAAGCATTGGGTGCAGGATGAAAAAATAGGAGGTGGTCGTATTATAGGAGAGGCATGCCACTTCGTTGATACGATTCAGTATTTGGATGGAAGCAAACTAATTGATTTGAATATTCAATTTCTAAATAATGACGCTTTTTCTAAAAAGGATAACTGCATTATTAATTTGAAATTCGAATCTGGCGCGATTGGGAATGTCCTTTATACTTCCATGGGGTCAAAAAAATACCCCAAAGAGCGACTTAAAGTTTTTTCTGACGGGATCGTCTATGAACTTGATAATTATATAAAACTAATAAGATATGGAAATAGAAAAAAAACATCTTTCAAACTGAAACAAGACAAAGGACTCGAAAAAGAGTACCGTTACATTTCTAATGTTATATTGGGCAAACAAGAAAATAACTCAGTTGATGATGCCTTTGTTGGGATGAAAATGTTGTTGAAAAGTTGGTCAAATTAGAAGCATAAAAGCTACATGGAGAAATAGTGAAAATAATCAATATAAGTACCTTCCCACCACCAATTGGTGGTGTATCAAAATTCTTGGAACGGTTGGTTGCCTATTTGACAGTAGGGCCATATCAATCTGAATTCTATGATATTTCTGGAAAATACTCAAATGAAAAGAAAGAAAAAGGAATAAAATGCCTGGGAATTACACCGACTTTTTTGCGTGTAATGTCCTCGCCAAAATCGCTCGTGATCTTACATTCAACAAAACTACTCGCAATACTTGGATCTTGGATAATAGGAAAACGTCATATTTCAGTTCTTATGATTCACAATGAAAGAATCCTTGATAAAAGCAGTAATTTAAGTAATAGAGTTGCCAAATTTTTATTAAAAAAGCAAAAAAATATTATTGCCGTAACAGAAAACATGAAAGAAAGATTGATAAACGAACTTAAAATAAAGCGTGAATGCATCTATGTTTTTGAGCCTTATTTATTAAAAGACTTAGCGACCATACCGATCGAAGAAAAGAGTTTTGATGTTTTAAGAAAGAAAGTTAAAATTTTAATTTATAGTTATGCCTACCGATGGGAGACATATTTAGGTGCTGATTTATATGGGATAGATATGGTTGTCGAGACAGTATCGCGGTTGATAACTGAAGGTTTTGATGTAGGAGCAGTTATTCACGTACCAAATCATGTAATTACTCCAATGTATGAAAAACTGAAAGATAAAATTAATAGAGATCAAATACAAAATAAAATTATCTTTCTAACAAAATACTATCATGATAGTACGACTTTTTATACAAACTCGGATATCCATATAAGGGCAACTAATACAGACGGCTGTGCTACTACAATATTTGAATGCTTAATGTGTGGAACACCAGTAATTGCAAGTGATTGTGTTCCACGATTCGAAGGAACAATTCTATTTAAAAATCGTGATTCAGAGTCGTTGTATATTGCAACAAAGCAAGTAATTGAAAATATCGATCTTTATAAAGAAAAAACAAAAAAAATGTCAATTGCTGATTATGGTGATAAATTAATGCAGATTTTTAAAACAATTGAAAAAAACGATCATGTTAAAATTTAAATTGCAATAGTGAAATGTTAAAAAATATAGTATTATTGAAACAGGGGACATAAAAATGGCTAACGATTTGATCAATTGGAAAACAAATTCCTTTATATTATTGCGCTATATAGCAGCATTTCAAATAGTTATTGGACATTGTCTTTTTCATTTCGAGTTTCCTGCTGATAGTATATTGCAATGGATTTTCAGGTATTTTCTGAAATTTATTCCTGGCGTTCCGATATTTTTTGGAATGAGCGGATTCCTCATGTGGGCGTCGTTATCTAATAACAATAACTTATTTTCCTACTTAAAAAACAGATTGAAAAGAATATATCCTGAATTGTGGGGAAGCGTTCTCGTAAGTATTCTATCGATCATAATTCTTTATCGTAAATACGATATGAAATCATTGATTTTATTCACTTTGACGCAAAGCTCATTTTTACAATTTTGGACGCCGCAAAACCTAAGGGAGTTTGGTTGTGGTACTCCGAATGGTTCATTATGGACAATAGGCATATTTATCCAGTTTTATATTACAGCATATATTCTGTATCGTTGGATAAAACCTACACTGCTTTATGAGCATTCACATATTACTTTCAAGTTTGTTCTATTGGGGATCATATCAATCTGTTGTACGATTGCCTATCCCAGAATGACCATATTTTTTGATGGAGGGATTAATAGTGTTTACTACAAACTTATCGGACAAACTATTTTTCCGTATTTGTATATGTTTTTAACTGGAATTATAATTTTTGAATATAAAGAATACTTGCTTCATAATTTTCAAAGATTTACTTTACTTTACTTTACTTTACTTTACTTTACTTTATAACCATAACAAATTTTGATATTGACGCTACGTATATTACTCTATTTAGAGGTATTCTACTAATAATTACTTCATTTGGTTTTGCTTACCATTTTTTAAATATAAAAATCAGAAATGATTTATCATATGGGATTTATTTATATCACATGGTCATTGTCAATATAATACTGGAAATTAATTCTTTATCTAAAATAAATTCCTTGACGCTAACACTATTATTTACAATATTTTTTGCTTTTGTATCAAAGTTCTCAACTCAAAAGATTGTAAAACTTAGTTACATACTTTATAAAAGAATGTCATTTTGAATTCGATTATTATTGCGTTTGAAAGCAAAAATGGCTATTAATCGAATAAATATTCAGCTATTATGCTATTTACTAATTTAAGCAATAATACAATTTCTCCTGGAGATAAAAATGAATAACAAATTACAATTCTCCCCTAATACCAAATTTTTAATAACAGGTGGAGCAGGTTTCATTGGATCAAACTTAGCCGAAGCCATACTAAAGGCAGGCTATTATGTTCGAATTTTAGATAATTTTTCGACAGGGAAAGTGAAAAATATAGTAGAATTTTATGATAATCCAAAATTCGAACAAATTATGGGTGATATCCGCGATAGAAAAATCTGCAAAACTGCTTGTAGCGGAATTGATTATGTCCTTCATCACGCTGCGATGATATCTGTTCCAGAATCGTTGGATTCACCTTTGAAATTTAATGACGTAAATGTTAATGGACATTTAAACATGATGGAAGCTTCAAAGGAAGCTAATGTAAAAAGTTTCGTTTTCGCTTCTTCTTCGGCTGTTTATGGCGATTGTCCTCTGCTACCTCAAAAAGAAGATGTTTTAGGTTGTCC
>JAISUA010000083.1 GCA_031272305.1 Clostridioides sp. | reverse complement strand
ACTATATTTAAAATTCTATTTTTTATTTTGTTATAACTCAATTGTATTATTTCTCTTTTTTATCCTGTTATAACTCAATTGTATTATTTCTCTTTATTTTAGAAATTTCTTTTGCTATTAAATTGTAAGTAATTTTATACCAATTATTTTGCTTTCTTTTGCTTTTCAAAATATATTTGACGTATAAGCACTATAAGTGCTGACAATGCAAATAGTAACAGAAGTCCCATTACAAGCATCTTAGCTCCTCCTGTAAGCATTCCTCCAACATATGAGTAAATAATTGTTGCAGGAAGTTGTCCTATTCCTGTAGCAATAAAAAAACTTCCAAAACTCATAGATGTAAGACCAGCCGCATAACTAACTATATCAAATGATATAAAAGGAAGAAGCCTTGCAATCAAAATACTCATTCGTCCATGTTTTTCAAAGAAATCATCAATTTGTTTAAGTCCTGTTTTGCTTGTAAGTTTTTCAACAACATCTCTACCCAAAATCCTTGCTATATAAAAACACAATGCTGCTCCAGCCATAGCACTTGTCCAAGATAATATCGCACCCATTATCCAGCCAAATAGATTCGCATTTGCAAACGTTATCAAGAACGCAGGAAGTGGTGCAACTACTGATTGGAAAATCATAAGGAAAAATGAAACAGCTGCAGCATATACTCCATATGATTCAACAAACTGTCTTACTACTGTGAAATCTCCACTGGCGAACATTTTCATTACTTCTTTTAGCTTAGTATTGACATCTTTTGACAAAAAACAAATAGCAACTAAAATAACAATAATTCCTATCAAAATAACTTTACTTGTAAGACTTCCCTTTTTATTTGTCTTATTCGTATTGTTCTCCATATTTTGCCTCTTTTCTTTTTAGAAAATATTAATTTTTATCTAAACTTATAACTATATTTACTCAAACTTTTTGATAACAAACTTTACTATCTTTGCTCAAACTTTTTAATTATAAACTTTACTATCTTTGCTCAAACTTTTTAATTATAAACTTTATTATCTTTGCTCAAACTTTTTAATTATAATTTATGACTATTTCAAATATCTTTTAATTTCTTATTTTGTTGCTCCACCACAACTAGAGCCTTGTCCAGCTGTACATGCAAAGCAGTGTTTTCCAAAACAAATTGTTCTTTTTTCATAAGGCATATTCAACAAATCAAATATAGTTTGACTTGATTTGATCGAAAGTCCTATCGCCTGATTGAAGTCACAATCGTACAGACTTCCATCCCAAGCTACTGATAATTGACTTCTACACATCATTGATTCAAGCGTTGCTGAATTGAAACTATCATATAATTTTTTCATATACGATTTCAAATTTCCACTTCTAACTAAAAAGTCAGCAAATCTTCCTGATGGATTGTTTGTTATTGTAAACAAGTGATTGAAATCTACACCAAAATTATCTTTTAATTTCTTTTTGTATTCTTTTTCTATAGCTGATTGTTCTGGAGGAAAAAAAGCACCTCCAGGATTGTATACTAAATTTAAAACAAGACCTTCTTCTCTTCCATATCCAATAGAATTTAGTTTTTGAAGTTGATTTATTGATTTTTGGAATACTCCCATTCCCCTTTGTCTATCAACATCTTTTTCACTATAATATGGAAGTGAACATACTACTTCTACTTTGTATTTCTTATATAGATTTATTAAATGTTTATAAGCTTCTTCTTCTAAAATAACAAGATTTGTACGCACAATTATATGATCGCAAACTTTGGATATTTCTTCGATAAACCATTCAAAATTTGGATTCATCTCAGGTGCTCCACCTGTAATATCAACAGTGTCGAAATTGTAATTTTTGTAAAGTTGTATACATGCTTCAAGCACTTCTCTACTCATTATTTCATTTTTATTTGGACCTGCGTTTACATGACAATGTTTGCATGCTAGATTACATAGTTTTCCTACATTTATCTGAAGTGTCTGTAATTTATCGACAGTTCTTGTAAACTCAACATTGTCGATACAGCTTTCAAAAGAAGGTATCTCTTCTAAATCGTCTAAAATATTTTCATTACTCATTTTTAAAACTCCAATTTTTTAATTACATTTTTCATTTGTACTCCATGTACTAAAGTTGCTCCTCCTCTAATAGCACAAGCAACATGAACAGCTTCTGTCATTTGTTCTTCATTTACACCTTTTGACATACAATCTTGAGTGTAAGAGTCTATGCAATACGGACATTGAACTGCATGTGCTACTGCTAAAGCAATCAAAGATTTTTCTCTTGCTGTAAGTGCTCCTTCTTCGAATACACCTGCATAGTATTTCATGAAAGAATCCCATAATTCTGGTTTTTCTTCCCCCATTGTTGGAAATTTTGCTAAATCCTCTGGATTGTAATAAGTATTCATAAATAACTCCTCCTAAGTTTATTCTTTTTCGTTTTTTTCAAAACTACTAACCTTTGTATAAAGTGTCTGTCAAACTTTTTTTTAAATTGTACATTCTAATAAAAAATAAACGTTTGCACAAAAATATGATACTGTATTTTAACTTTAAGCTGACATTCTACAACTTTAAGCTGCTTTCTACAACTTTAAGCTGCTTTCTACAAAATTTATTCATTTCTCTTTAATCTTAACAAAAAGGTACTAGTATTTCCAATATATTTTTTCTATAGTTAAACATCTGTATATATATTTTCTATATAACTAAGTATCTATATATATTTTTTTTCTATTATAGATGTATTTCTTTCTCTAAACAAAATTCATCTGTGTTGATTATTTTTATGCAGTTCTCATAAGAATTTTTTACGATAAGATGAAGTCCATTTTTTGTTATGAAGATTTTTTCTGGTGAGAATCCTAAACTAATTTTTTTCAAAACATCGAATTTCTCATAATTAAAAATAACTATTTTCTCTTCAATAAGGTCAGAAATATAAACAATATTTTTATCCTCATCCACTAAGATTTCATTTACAAAACCAAATCCTTCTATTTCTTTTTTTATTTCAAAATTATTCATATCTATTACTCTTATCTTTGAATCAAATGTAGATAAATACATCTCTTCCTTTTTCTTATTAATCTTTAATTCCCAAAAAATCGCATCAAATTCTACCTTTCTCTTAACTTCCTTACTACAAGTATCAATAACATAGACTGAATGCTCACACGCAACGTAAAGCTCCTTATTTTTATCAAAATAATCAATTGCACTTGGTTTTTCGCCTATAGTTATCAGGTGAGATGGTATTAAATACTCTTCTTCCAAAACATACACACTATTAGAATCAAGCGACGAAATAAAAAAATGTTTCCCCGATTTTATAATATTATTTGGTGCTCCTCCAATCTCAACTGTTTGCACAACTTTTCCAGTCAAATTATCAACCTTATACAACAATCCATCCGGTTTATTTGGTATAAGTATAAAACCATTTACTTCGTCTGGAAAAATACTATTCGGAAAAATATTTTTATCCAAATATAAAGTTTTCTCATACTCCAAAGTGTTTTCGTTCAACTTTATAAGAACGTTTTTAAAAAAATCGGAAAGATAAATTCCCAATGACCCCACCCCCTGATGACCAAGAATTTTAACAAGACATGATAATATAAATATTTTTCTTTGAACTCTCAATAAGATTAAATTAAAACTAACTTTTCTAAATATTATAGTACCGATATTATTATTATGAGAACTAAATTTTCGTTGAAAAAACGAAAATTTACGTTCGAATATCAAGACTTATTACCTTGATTTTATTTCAACTTCTTATAAGTCTTAAATTAAGAATTACTTCTATCTCTATTATTTTATGTAATAATGCTAATAATGTTATTATTAATTTGGTAAAAATTTTATTTTTATTTTTCATATTTCGATATCTTTTTTTAACTAAGTGAATAGAATAGTAAACAGGAGTTCTATTATTTCATTGGCACTCTAGCTGTAGATATAATTTTTATTTTTCTAAAAAATAGTGTATAATTATAATATTAAATGTAATTTAGGAGGTTTTAATTTATGCAAAGAAGTTACAAGCCATCAGGTGTTTGTTGCAGAGAAATAAAATTTGAAATTGATGATAACGGTGTTATCACAGATGTTGATTTTGTAGGTGGATGTGCAGGCAATTTACTTGGACTTAGAAGTTTAGTAATCGGACAAAAAGCAGAAGATGTTCAGGAAAAATTACAAGGAATACAATGTGGCTCAAAAGGAACATCATGTCCAGATCAATTTTCAAAAGCATTACAAGAAGTATTGAATAAATAGCTATATGTATAGTTCTTACAGATAATTTGGATATGTATATAAAAAAGTTATATGTATAGTTCTTACAGATAGTTTGGATATGTATGCAAAAAAGCTGATGAATGTTATTTGATAGATTCTATTTAAGCTTTCATTTACAAGAAGTGTGAAAGCAAAGAATAAATCTAAAAATAATTTCATCAGCTTTTTATAGTATCACATAATCTAAAATATAATAAAATATTTGAGTTAACATTAGAATGTAAAAATTTTCAATATCTATCTATTGTCAACTTTTTCTGGATACAAGTCGTGATTAGCTAACCTATTAAATGCTACTTCTTCCCATTTTGTATTTTCTTTTCCGTAATTTACATATGGGTCTATTGATATTCCACCTCTTGGTGTGAATTTTCCCCAAACTTCTATATATTTAGGTTGCATTAATTTTATTAAATCTTTCATAATTATATTTACGCAATCCTCATGAAAATCTCCATGATTTCTAAAACTAAACAAATACAACTTCAATGATTTACTTTCAACCATTAGTTTATCAGGAACATAAGATATATAAATAGTTGCAAAATCAGGTTGTCCTGTGATTGGACAAAGACTTGTAAATTCAGGACAATTGAATTTAACAAAATAATCATTGTCAGGATGTTTATTATCAAAACTTTCTAAAATATCAGGATTGTAACCAAAATCATACTTTACATTTTTATTTCCAAGAGAATTTAACTCTAAATCATCACGCATATTTTCTCCTCTTTCCTCTTTGAACCTCCATGACTGAAGTCATAAGTGTTCTTGCTTATTTAATAAATCTTTTTATTTGACTAAATTCCGAAAAAATAACAGTGTCAATATTTTTGTGTAAACTTTTAAGAATACTAGACTTTCATACTTTTTCAAAGTCTAAGAAAAAGTTTACACAAACTATTTTACACTATTAAAAATATTTTTTCACTTCTATTTAAAATTTCCAGAATTTAAAACTCTATTACTTAGAGTTCCAATCATAAATCTTCCAACAATAGCTGGTATGACTTCACCTAGACAAAGGCTTAGTGCAAGTGGTGGATATGGTAGTTTCAAAAGTACTGACAACCATATAGGAACGACCAAACCTGGTATGAATATTATCACAGGAATAACAAAATTTTTATTCAAATTTTTCTTTCTAATCAATGAAATCAAAAATGCTGCTATGATTCCAACTAATCCTCCTCCGATAATATCCAAAAGTCCAAGGTTACCAAATAATAAATTCGATACAACATTTGCAAGTCCCAAAGGCAATACTAGAAATGGAAAAAAGTAAGATAATGAATAAAGTGCTGTAGCTATACGAATTTGAACTGCTCCAAATGCAAAACTTTGTGTAAGTGCCATCACAACAACATATAGAGCTATCACGATAGCAGACACAGCAAGTTTTTTTGTAGATGATGTGGCATCATTTTCATTAATTTTTTTATATATATTTTCCATACTATCACCTCCCGTAAAAAATAAAAAAGATGGTGTAAATCACCATCTTTAATTTCTATAGATTAACTCTATAGATTCCTAGTTTTGTTTTGAGACAGGATGGTTACGAACTGTCTTATTTGATAAGTATTTTTTTGACCACATTTATTATACATCAAACTTTTGGTAAATACAATAAATTTTATAACAAGTTTACTCCTGCTCTTTTGCATTCTTCAACCATTTCTTCTGGCCATATTCCTACTTGTACTTCGCCAATATGTGCTTTTCTAAGGAAGTACATACAAATTCTTGATTGTCCTATTCCTCCTCCTATTGTATAAGGAAGCTCTCCATTCATAAGCATCTTATGGTAATCCAGCTCTCTTCTATCGTCGCAACCACGTATTTTTAATTGTCTGTCAAGTGCTTCTTCATCTACTCTGATTCCCATTGATGACAATTCTATAACATCGTCTAATACAGGATTGTAAAATAAAATATCACCATTTAAATCCCAATCATCATAGTCTGGACTTCTTCCGTCATGTATTTCTCCGTTTGAAAGTTGACCACCTATTTTCATTAGAAATACTGCTTGTTTTTCCTTGATTATTGCACTTTCTCTTTCTTTTGGAGTAAGTTCTGGATATTTATCAAGCAATTCTTGTGTTGTCATAAAATGAATTTCTTCTGGAAGTATTTTTTCTATTCCATAATTAACAAACGCAAATTCTTCTACTTCTTTAAATACATTGAATACTTTATTTACGATTTCTTTTAATTTTTCAATATTTCTTTCAGATTTTTCAATTACAAGTTCCCAGTCCCATTGGTCAACATATAGAGAATGTAAATTGTCTAGCTCTTCATTTTTTCTTATGGCATTCATATCTGTGTAAAGACCTGCACCTGATTCAAATCCATATTTTTTCAGAGCGAATCTTTTCCATTTTGCAAGAGATTGAACTACTTCTGCATTTTTAGATAAAGTCGGAATATCGAAACTTACAGCTTTTTCTCCATTTAGATTATCATTGATACCTGTTTCTGGAAGTACAAACAACGGTGAAGATACTCTTGTAAGGTTCAAAGATTTACTAAGATTTGTTTGAAAACAATCTTTTAGCCCTTTAATAGCTTTTTGTGTTTCAATTAATCCCAAAGTCGTCTTGTAATCTTTAGGTATTACTAGTGTTTTAGAATCTGTAATTTCTTGCTTCATATCAATTTCTCCTTTTTATTATAGTATGAGAAGAAAATTTTATTGTAAAATAAAAATTTCTTCTCGAATCAAGTTGTGAAGTTAGATAACGAAAATCAAAGCATCTTACTCCTTCAAAGACTTATACTGTTGGAACTTATATACAATATAATAAGTCTTTTTTTAATTTAAAAAAGCCTTCCATCCCTGTATACAGGGACGAAAGGCTGAAATTCCGCGGTACCACCCAAATTAGTTTATCAAAAATAAACTCTCTCACTTGTACAGATCCATATTTCTAGATCGATACAATCCAATATGATAACGGATTGGTTCCGTCTAAGTCTACTCAATTAATAATCTTTCGGTTAGAAACTCTAGGACGTTCTTCATTACAAACCTCGTTATCAGACTTCCACCACCACTGACTCTCTAGCAACTACTTTTTGTAACTACTCTTCCCTTCACAGTTTTTAAATATAATCAATATGATAATCTATTTTTTTTCAGATGTCAATAACTTTTTTTCATTTTTTTAATTCAATTCTTATTTATTTGCCAATAAGCCTGCTATGCTATTGACTATGTTTTCTTTTACTTCTCCACCAACTCTTACTATGCTCTTTATATTTTTTTGATTGAACACGTCTTTTTGTGAATCCTTAAGTTCTGAT
>JAISUA010000005.1 GCA_031272305.1 Clostridioides sp. | reverse complement strand
TCAAGAAAAATATGATATTATAGGAGAGATAAGAGGAATAGGCCTATCTATAGGAGTAGATATTGTAAAAGATAAAATTTCAAAAGAACAAGAAGATGGATATTTTACTGAAGAACAAGAAGATGGATATTCTACTGAAAAAAATCCTGATGCAGCTACAAAGATTTGTTATAGATGTATTCAAACAGGGCTTGTTATGATATTTTTAGGGAAATCAACTCTTAGAATTCAACCTCCACTTGTAATAACAAAAGAAGAGGTTGACAAAGGTATGGAAATATTAGAAAATGCTATTATAGATTATCTTGAAGGTAGAATAGGCGATGAAGTCTATGAAATAACACAAGGTTGGTAAAATTTTTAAAATACAGCAAAAGAAGAAAGGCATATTATGAGTAATGAATTTAAGTTAAGAACAAGTTTTATTCTTGGAGATGAAAATATTGACTTGTTAAATGAAAAAAAAGTAATTATTTTTGGAGTAGGAGGAGTTGGAAGTTTTGCTGCTGAAGCTTTGGCGAGAGTAGGTATAGGAAATTTGACACTTGTAGATTTCGATGAAGTAGATATCACAAATGTAAATAGACAAATTCCAGCACTTCATTCTACTGTAGGTATGAATAAAGTAGATGTGATGAAAGATAGGATTTTAGATATAAATCCTGATATAAACATAAGGATATTCAAAGAAAAATACTTTTATGAAAATAGTGAAATGTTTTTCGATGTAAAATATGATTATGTTGTAGATGCTATTGATATGGTCACATCTAAACTTGGTCTTATAAGATATTGCTATGAAAACGATATGAAAATCATAAGTAGTATGGGAATGGGAAATAAAATTGATCCTACAAAGATAGAAGTAACTGAGATAGAAAAAACTCATACAGATCCTCTAGCAAAAATTATGCGAAAAGAGTTGAAAGAAAGAAATTTGAAAAAAGTAAAAGTTGTATATTCAACTGAACAGCCAGTTGAGTTGAAGAAGAGAATCGTGAATGGCAGAAAACTAACACCAGGAAGTATTTCATTTGTACCTTCAGTTGGAGGACTTACAATAGCTTCTGTAGTAGTGAGAGATTTATTGGATTTATAATAGTAACGTAACAAAAAATAAAATTAAAAGCTCTTTCTTTATAGAAGGAGCTTTTTTATGTAAGTTAAAAAATTAGATACAATATCATCAAAAAACGTTTAAATCGATAATGTAAAAAAGATCCGAAAAAGTTAAAGATGATAAATTGATAGAAGATATGAAAACTAAGTTATTTAAATAAATAGTATTAAGTTGGATAAAAAAGATGTTTCTTAGTAGAAAATATACTTGATAAAAATATATAAAAATACAAAAATATATGATATAATGAATTAAAAAACAAATTTTTTACAGGGGGTATATTTGTGGATAAAAAAGTAAAGATAGAAAATCTAATAGATAAAAAATCTAGATGGCAATATATGAAGTATTTGCTATTACTGAAGGTTCTATTAAACGTATAATTGATGGTGTAGGTAAAGAGTATACAGGGTCGAAGATATTTAAAGAGGATGAAAACAGATTTAAAAGTTGTATTGTAAAAATAGCATTTGAACCTTATATGATAGATTTTGAATTTCCGTTTGAAACTCAAAATCAAGAAGTAAATAATTTTAAAATGTATTCAACATTTTTAAATGGAGATGACGTTAGAATAAATATAACGAGAACCAAAAAACAAGGAACTTTATGTAATAATAAACCGGCTAAATATAAGATTAAAGAGGCAAGTGCCAATGAAAAATATAATACACAAATAGAATTTTGTTTTGACAATGAAGATGGTAAAAATTTCACAGATAAAAGTGAATATGTTTTTGTTATACTAGGATATAGTTTCGACAATAATAACGAAATAAAACATTTAGATTTTATGATACCATCTTCTAAGATGGATAATACTATAGATAAATTTAATGCGTTAAACGAATATAACAAATTTAAAAACGGATTTGAAGAAGATGAATATATAGAAGAAAAGATTGTAGAATTAATTGAAGAATTTGATAAAACATATAAGATGAATGAATTGTAAAAAAGAGAGGAAGTTAGAAATGGCTGATATACGAGTTATAAATGGAAAAAGATATGATAATATTCATTCAAAAGGCAATATTGTTGCTGAAAGAATAAAAGAGGCAAGACTGTCAAGATGTATGTCACAGGCTGAACTTTCTAAAATAACAGGTGTATCACCTCAAGTAATATCATTGTATGAAAAAGGAGATTCAAAACCTAGTCCAAGTGTTTTGATAAAAATAATAGAGGAACTTAATTTTCCAATGGATTTCTTTTTTCAAAAATATGATAATGACTATAACGAAGAAGATAATTCAATAATATTTTTTAGAAGCAATAAAAGCAGAACGAAAAAATTAGAAAACGCCTGTGAGGTGAAAATAAAATGGGTTGAGAGAGTATATAATATATTAAAATCATATTTTTATATGCCAGAGATTAATATTCCCGATTTAAATATAACTGACTACGAAAGTTTAGATGATAATGATATTGAAAACATAACATTAAAACTAAGAGAATATTGGAACTTAGGAGAAGCACCTATAGGAAATTTAATAAGTATGTTGCAAAAGAACGGGTTTGTTATATCAAGAATAGAAGTAGGAAGTAAAAAAGTCGATGCATTTTCTAAATGGATAGGTGATGTACCATATATTTTTCTTGGAAGTGATAAAGATTGTGCTGTAAGGTCAAGATTTGATTTAGCTCATGAGTTAGGACATTTGATTCTTCATAAAAATATTAACTTTGAAGATATAAAAGAAATGGATAAACTTGAGGAACAAGCAAATAGATTTGCATCAGCTTTTTTATTGCCAATAGAAAGTTTTAATAGAGAAGTATATTCCTCTTCTATAGATGGATTTTTGTTATTAAAAAAGAGATGGAAAGTATCTATGTCTGCAATGATAAGAAGATGTTTGGATACAGAAATTTTAACAGATAATCAAGTAAGATACTTAAAAGCTCAAATGACACAAAACGGATATTGGCATAGAGAACCACTTGATGATACTTTGAAAATTGAAAAACCGTATTTATTTAAACAGGCGTTTGAAGTGTTATTAGATAAAAAGATATTTACAAAAGATACTCTATTAGATTCTTTAAAATTAAATAAACAGGATA
>JAISUA010000242.1 GCA_031272305.1 Clostridioides sp. | reverse complement strand
ACGAAACAAAATGAAACGTTACAAAAACAATCAGATTACAAAAAAGTGATATTAGTAAACAATATATATTCTAGAGTAACAAATTCGTTTGATACGAGTGTTATAAAAGGTGCAAAAGTAGGAGATACAATTGATATAAAATTACCTGTACACAAAGATAATGTAGAAAAATATGAAAATTTCAAAGTGCAAGTTGCAGGAATAACAAATAAGACTTATATTGCAACACAAGATGGAGAACCACAATTCAAAGGTGGACAAGTAATATTCAGAGAAGATGATTATAGAGAATTGACAGGCCAAAAAGATTGCAACAAGCTATATATTATGAGCAATGAAAATACAATAGATGAAGTCGAAAAAAATCTTATGTCTTTGGTAAAGGACAGTTCTTTTACATCTATTGGTGGAAAAAATGAAGATAATAAGTATCTTGCTGGTCTTAGAAGTTCAGAAGATAGATTAGACTTTATTTATCAAATATTGATAATATTTATTTTAGTTGTAAACATAGCATTTATCATAAGAAGTAATATCATAACACGCACAAAAGAATTATCAATACTTAGAGCAGTTGGAATGAAAAAAGAAAAACTAAGAAAAATGATAATCCTTGAAAGTGAACTTTACGGTGTGATAAGTGTGATAGTAAGTTCTGTGATAGCAACGATTCTTTATAATAAGCGAATCATGAATATGAACAATATAAATTTATCTGCAGGATATGTAAGAACAGTAGGATTCAATATTCCTTTTAAAGCGATATTGATTGTAGCAGTGATTTCGATAGCTATGTGCTATATGTCAGTGTATTTTTCTAAAGGGAAGATAGAAGGAATAAGTATAATAGAAGGAATATCAGAAGAATAAGGAGAGTTGTATATAAGTGATTGATTAAAAAGCATTAATGGCTGTCATAGAACAAATTTATATTGTTCTTGTGGCAGTCTTTTTTATGCGAATTTTTTAATAAAAACTTTTAAATGAAAATCTTTTTATGGATAATTCAAACGTTTCTTTGAAATTTTAGTTAAGATTTTGAAAATGTAGATATGTCGAGTAAAAAAAGTTTATACAAAAATCTTGATACTATTAAAAAATTTCTAACTTGTTTTGACAACATTTTTTGTGTAATATACAAATTATACAATTAATTAGGAAGAGTATTTTGAGAGGTGATATAGATGAATTTTACAACAAAATCATTTGAAATAGACGGCGATTTAAGTCTAGCTTTGGTGGATTATAGGGTAACAAATTTAATGCAAAAATGTTTAAAAAACTTAAATATACAGATAATAAGGAGTAGAGAGAACAAGCAAGTTCATAAAAGTATAAACTATCATCCAGATATGTCTGTCCTCAATCTTGGAAATGGAAATATTATTGTAGAACCTAGTTTGTACGAAGGATATAAAGAGTTATTAGACAAGTACGATTTTAATATAATTAAAGGGGAGAGTTATTTAACTGATAAATATCCTTATGATATAGCGTACAATGTGGCGATAGTTGGAAATTATGCAATCCATAATTTTAAATATACAGATAAAAAGATTTTAGATTTTATAGAAGAAAATGAGCTTGAAAAAATAAATATAGAACAAGGATATTCGAAATGCAGTATTTGTATAGTCGATGATAAATCCATAATAACTTCAGACAAAGGTATATATAACACATTAAAAGATAAGAATATAGATTGTTTACTTATAAAAGAGGGTCATATAAGTTTAGCTGGAATGAATTATGGATTTATAGGAGGTTGCTCAGGAATGGTTTCAAAAGATATAATTGCATTTTTCGGAGATATTACAAAACATCCTGATTATGAAAATATAAATCAATTTGTGAAATCCAAGAAAAAAAATATAATCTCGCTAAGTAGCGAAGAATTAATGGATTTTGGTTCTATAGTTCCTCTTATGACGTATTGAAGGGAGCGATAAGTTTGATAAGTAAAGGAGATTTTTCAAAAGGAAAGTTTTCGAACGAAAGCAATATTGAAAATTATAGATATAGTGATATTCATGAAAATAATATTGAAAATCACAGACATAATGATATTCATGAAAATAATATTGAAAATCACAGATATAATGATATTCATATGAATAATAATTTTGATATAAATTTAAATAACCATTCAGATCTAAAAATAAAATTAAACGATAAGGAAGAGATTATTCCTAATTTCAAATCAAATAGATTTTTATCAAAAAATATTTTTGGTGAGAGATTTTCTCGTGATGTTAAATTCGAAGATACAGCACAGAGGATAACTCTAATCATACTTGCTATTTTGAAAAAAGAGAGTTTGAAAGAATATATATATACTCGTTTGAAGAATGCTTATCCAAAAGAAGTACAAAAAATATATGAGTTGTCACTTAAAGTTTTCAATGAAAAAGAGATATTTTTAAAAGAAACTATATTTATGAGAGTATGTGATTATATCTCAGAGAATAATTACATAGACATAAATGGTTTTATTCAATTCAGAATGAAAGATTTTATGAAATATATGACTGCAATAGTTGATATAGGACTGGAGGAGTATCTTATTCAAAGAGATCACGAAGAATTTATAAAAGTACTCAAACAATTTGTAGAGCTTCAAGAGGAAAAAATAGATTTGTTAAAAGTCAAAATTATGAAGGATAATAGTTTTATTTTATATGATAAAAACAACCAGAAAATTGAAAGTATCGACGATGAAGAGATAATCAATCTTATAATAAAAGAAAATCTAAACTATGAAGATTTTCTGATAAGCACGATGCTGTCGCTTTGTCCTAGAAAAGTAGAAATAACAGACAATGTAAAAAGTAAAAATTCTAAAGAGATAATAAATACACTGAAAGAAATATTTGAAGGCAGAGTAAGTGAAGAAAAATAAATGGAAAAAGATTCATATATAATTCTTTGTAAAAAAATGTATAATATATTTAGAAAGAGAAGATAGATATATTATTTTGAAAATAAATAGCTAAAATACTAGAAAACAGGTGAATTATAAATGAATGTTTGGATGAAATTCATAATCCTAATAATTTTAGGAGGATTGATAGGATATATTACAAATGTAATAGCTGTTAAGCTTATATTTGTTCCGCTTGAACCAATAAAAATACCAATTTTTAAAATGGAAATTGTAGGTTTAATACCTAAGCGAAGAAAAGAAATCGCTTCAAATATAGCACAAGTGGTTCAAGATGAACTTTTGTCTATGGACGAAATTTTAGATAATATAATAACAGCTGACGATAAAGAAAAAATAATTGAATATGTAAAGGTGAGAATGAGTGTGCTTGTCAGTGAAAAATTAGGCTTATTCCCAAGTAGTATAAGAGTACTGATAGAGAATTATATAGGAGAATTGGTAGAGGCTGAGATAAGAGTAGCTATAGATGAGATAGCACAAAATATGATAAAAAGTGCTAGTACGAGAATAAATGTGAAGAATATCGTAGAAGAAAAAATAAATTCGTTCGATCTAAAAGAATTGGAAGATTTGATAATCAAGATAGCACACAAGGAATTAAGACATATAGAAATATTAGGTCTAGTGTTAGGTCTTATAATTGGAGTAATACAGGGAATTTTTATTCTTATATAGTTTTTATGAATATGAAATGTTAGATATAATATAATAAATTAAAAATATTAATGGAAACTATATAAGAAAACAAGCAAATATAATTTTCATAAAAAATAGAGATATAAGTTAAGATAAATAAATTTTCTAAAAAGTATTGACTAAATTGAGTTTAGTTGTTATAATGCTTTTTAAGATTCAATTATAAATTTATAAATAAATGAGCGTTGATAAGGAAAGTAGGATATTAACCGATTACAGAGAGGTTGAGTTACCAGCTGAAAGCTCGATCAATTAGGAATATTTGAAGACTACCTTTGAGCAGAATGTCAGTAGCAGTAGATGAATTGTGAAAATCATTCGGTTGATGACCTTATAATCAATAATTATTCAAATAAATTAATATGAGAAGCGTATAAGAAGAAAAACGAAGTTTTTCATGCTTCGAATCAAGTAGGAAAGTTCGCTAACGAAAATCATAGATTTTCTATCTCACTTTTTTCAAGACTTATTACCTTAATTATTTATTTGATGTGATTTTCGAGATAGCTTTCGAGCTAACTTGGGTGGAACCGTGATAGCAATATCGCCCCAATATTTTTTGGGGCGATTTTTTAATTTTAAAAACGAATTTAAAAACTATAGGAGGATTTGAAAATGGTCAAAATATCATTGAAAGATGGTTCAGTAAAAGAATTTGAAAATGGAATATCAGTTTTAGATGTAGCAAAATCAATAAGTGAAGGTCTTGCAAGAAGTATAGTTGCAGCTACTGTAAACGATGAAGTGGTTGGACTTGACTATATAATAGATGCTGATTGCTCTCTTAATTTATTAAAATTTGAAGATCAAGAAGGTAAAGATGTATTTAGACATTCTTCTTCTCATCTTTTGGCTCAAGCACTTAAAAGACTGTATCCAAATGTAAAACTTGCAATAGGACCAAGTATAGAAAATGGATTCTATTATGATATAGATCTTGATGAAAAATTACATCAAGAAGATCTTGAAAAAATAGAAAAAGAAATGAAGAAAATAGCAAGTGAAGATTTGAAGATAGAAAGATTTGAACTTCCAAGAGATGAAGCTATTGAACTTATGAAGCAAAAAGGAGAAATTTACAAAGTAGAACTTATAGAAGATCTTCCAGAAGGAGAACATATATCTTTCTACAAACAAGGTGATTTCGTAGATCTTTGCAAAGGACCACATATTCCTTCTACTAAAAAAATCAAAGCGTTCAAACTTACTAGTATAGCAGGTGCTTACTGGCGTGGAGATGAAAAAAATAAAATGCTTCAAAGAATCTATGGAATTTCTTTTGAAAAACAAAAAGATTTAGATGAATATCTTCATAT
>JAISUA010000237.1 GCA_031272305.1 Clostridioides sp. | reverse complement strand
TTTCAATATCATTAGTATATTTGTTAATAATGGAGATTATAAAAAGAGAAGGCATAAGTAAATCTAGTTTGTAGAGTTGATTTTATGTTAAAAAAGAGGAGTTGATGAATGCTGTTTTGAAGATTCGAACTACATTTGCTTTCACATGAAATGTGAAAGCAAATGTATCTGAAAACAACTTCATCAACTCCAATATATATTAACTAATTAACTCAATATATCTTTAACTAATTAACTTAATAAAACTTTAATTAATTCACTTCTATATATCTTTAATTAATTCACTCAATAAAATGAATTTATATGAAAGAAAGTTGATCTTTATCACTTAATTTATTTAAGCAACCATGATTTGATAAAACTTCAATTACTGTCTTTGTTACTTTTGTTCTTTTTCTCAAGTCTTCTTTTGATATAAATTCTCCATTTTCTCTAGCCTTCTGTATATTAAGAGCTGCGTTTTCTCCAACTCCTTGAAGTGACATCAAAGGAGGAAGTAGTGTTTTTTCTCCTACGACTTGGAATTCTCTCGCATCTGAATGATAGATATCTACAGGAAGTATTTTTATATCTCTTGCATACATTTCACGAGCTACTTCTAAAACAGTGTACATTCCTTTTTCTTTGACTGTTGCATCGTTTCCTAGTGCTGATATTTCATCCATTTTCTTGTTTATCTCGTCCAGACCGTTTACAATTAAATCAGAATCGAAATCTTCGACTTTCGTTGTGAAATAAGTTGCGTAAAATGCTTCTGGATAATATACTTTGCAGTATGCAAGTCTGAAAGATGTCATAACATATGCAACTGCATGAGCTTTAGGGAACATATATTTGATTTTTTTACACGAATCAATATACCATTCAGGAACGTCATTTTTTTTCATTTCTTCGATAAACTCTGGCTTAAGACCTTTACCTTTTCTTACGTTTTCCATAATAGTGAAACTCATCTTTGGAGGAAGTCCTTTAAATATCAAGTAGTTCATGATATCATCACGAGTAGAAATAACATCTTTTAGTCCTACGACATTTTCTCTAACCAAATCTTGTGCATTATTTACCCAAACATCTGTACCATGAGAAAGTCCAGAGATTCTTACAAGTTCTGCGAAAGTAGTTGGTTTCGTGTCTAAAAGCATTTGTCTTACAAATTTTGTACCAAACTCTGGAATAGCAAGACAACCTATTGGACAACCTATTTGTTCTTCTGTTACACCTATTGCATCTAAGCTTGTAAATAGTGACATTGTTTTTTGGTCATCTAGTGGAATTTTTGTAACATTGATTCCTGTTATATCTTCGATCATTCTAAGTAGAGTAGGACCGTCGTGTCCAAGTATATCAAGTTTCAATATTCTACCACTTATTGAATGATAATCAAAGTGAGTTGTGATTACGCCAGAGGATTTATCATTTGCTGGATATTGAATAGGTGTAAAATCAAACACATCTTTGTAATCAGGAACAACCATTACACCACCAGGATGTTGACCTGAAGTTCTCTTGACTCCTGTACAACCTTTTGCAAGTCGTAAAACCTCTGCATTCGGAACGTGTATATCATTTTCTTCAACATATTTTTTAGCATAGCCAAAAGCTGTTTTATCTGCTACGGTACCGATAGTGCCAGCTCTATATACATATCCTTCGCCAAAGAGTTCTTCTGTATATTTGTGAATAGTAGGTTGATAATTTCCAGAGAAATTAAGATCTATATCAGGTTCTTTATCGCCTTCGAAACCTAAGAATACTTCAAATGGAATATCATGTCCATCTTTTTTTAATTTTCTACCACATTTAGGACAGTTTTTATCAGGTAAATCAATTCCAGATCCCCATTCTCCGACTTCATAGAAATATGAGTATTTGCAATCTTCATTTTCGCAAATATAGTGAGCTGGAAGAGGATTTACTTCTGTGATGTCACTCATAGTAGCAGCAAATGAAGAACCTACTGAACCTCTAGAACCAACAAGATAACCATCAGAGAGAGATTTGGCAACGAGTTTTTGAGCGATGATATACATCACTGCATAGCCGTTTCCTATTATAGAGTTCAATTCTCTATCAAGTCTTTTGACAACTATATCAGGAAGTGGTTCGCCATAGATTCTTTTTGCTTTGTCATAGCACATAGTTCTAAGTTCAACATCAGATCCTTCTATAACTGGAGGATAGGTTTCGTTTGGAACTGGTAAAATATCATCTATCATATCTGCAATCTTATTTGTATTTTTAACAACGACTTCATATGCTAATTCTTCACCTAGATATGAAAATTCTTCTAGCATTTGATTTGTAGTTCTAAAGTACAAATTATTTTCATCGACATCTATTTTGTAGCCTTGAAAATGTTTTAGTACATTTCGATAAACTCCTTCATATTCATTTAGAAAATGAACATCTCCAGTAGCTACAGGAATTTTGTCACATTTTTTAGCAAGTTCAATAATTTTTCTATTGATATCTTTTAGCTCTTCAATATCTTCAACCTCACCATTCTCAATAAGGAAGATATTATTTTCTAAAGGCATCACTTCTATATAATCAAATTGTTGTATCAAATTTTCTAATTTTTTGTCAGGAATATTTTTTCTAACTGCTTCATAAAAACTTCCTGAAGCACAAGCTGAACCAATCAACAAACCTTCTTTATGTTCATTAAGCACACTTCTTAAGATTCTAGGTTGTCTATAAAAGTGATTGATATGAGAATCTGAAATTATTTTGTATAAATTTTTAAGTCCAACTTGATTTTTAACCAATATAGAAATATGGTTAGTTCTTAGTTTTGTGTAGTCGATTTTTCCAAGAACGCTGTTTACATCTGAGAGAGTATTTGCTCCTTTTTCATTTAACATATGAAGAAATTTGATAAAAATTTCTGCAGTAGCTTTTGCGTCATCAACAGCTCTGTGGTGATTGAGCAAAGACACACCTAGTGCTTTGGCTACATTATCAAGCTTGAACTTCTTTAGTTGAGGAAGCAAAATCCTTGAGAGCATAAGAGTATCGATATAATCGTTTTTAAATTCAATAGAAATTAATTCGTTTAGTTGTCTTGTTTTCTCGGTTATAAATCCCATATCAAAGTCTGCATTGTGTGCAACTAGAATGCTATCATTTACAAATTCAAGGAATCTAGGCAGAACTTCTTCGATAGTTGGTTTTCCTTTGACAAGGTCGTTTGTTATTCCAGTAAGTTCTTGAATTCTATAAGGTATATCTTTTTGAGGGTCGATAATTTGAGAAAAACTATCAACTATTTCAAAATCTTTGATTTTAACTGCACCTATTTCTGTTATTTTATCATTTTTGCTTGAAAATCCTGTAGTCTCTATATCGAAAACAACGAAAGTCTGAGATAGAGATTTATCATTAGGATTTTTAATTATTTTGAAGTCATCTTCAACAAGATATCCTTCAACGCCGTATAAAATTTTTATATCGTTTCCTTTAGCAGCATTCATAGCATCTGGAAATGCTTGTACAACTCCATGGTCTGTTATTGCGATTGCTTTGTGTCCCCAATTTATAGCTTGTTTTACCAAATCTTTAGCAGAACAAATTGCATCCATAGAAGACATTTGAGTATGTGCATGAAGTTCAACTCTTTTAACTTTAGCATCGTCAATTACTTTTTCTATTTCCTCAAGTCTGATTCCACTTATCATAAGACTGATTTCTCTTTGATAGTCATCGTAGATTATATCTCCTTTGATTTTCAATTGAGTGCCAACTTTGATTTTACTCATAACAGAATCTTTATTCATATCGTTCAAGAAAATCTTAGCAGAGATAGAAGAAGAATGGTCTGTTATAGCCATAATCATAAGAATCTTACCGTTTCTAAGTTCTTTTATATCTATGTTGAATACTTCACCTATAATACCGACAGTTGCTGATTTTTTGTTTAAATTTTTGATACTTTCAACAGGAACTCTAACATTATCACCATAGATTAGCTTATCATCTGTACTCTCGTTCAAAACAGCACAACCTTCTTCTACAGAAGACTCTTTCAGATTTTCTTGTTCCATATCAAGTTTTTTTATTTTTTCTAATAAAAGATTTTCTGATT
>JAISUA010000119.1 GCA_031272305.1 Clostridioides sp. | reverse complement strand
CACTTGTCCATTCCCAGACGATGTAATGCCATCGTTATAGATATTATGAAAGTGGATATTTCGGATTATAGTGATTGTATTTTGATTTTTATAGTATTATGCGTTTTTTGTTTTCTATAGTTTTTAATAAATACAATAAATGGAGATAATAAGACTTATTACTAGTTGAAATAAAATCAAGGTAATAAGTCTTGATATTCGAAGTGCGAAAACATTCGTTTTCTATCATATGCACTTCTCATAATAAGACTTATTAGTAGTTGAAATAAAATCAAGGTAATAAGTCTAGAAAAACTGAGATAGAAAATCTTCGATTTTCGTAATCGAAGTTTCCTACTTGGTTCGAACGTAAATTTTCATTTTTCAACGAAAATTTAGTTCTCATAATAAAGAATTAAATAAAAAAATAAAATATAGGGGGTTTAAATATGTTAACATATTGGGATATTGCAACAGGTAAGCCTCTTTTATTCCTTTGTGCTATAGGTTTGATTGTGATAGTAGGATTGATACTCATAACTATGAGAAAAGCATGGGGAAGAGCCTTAGAATTAGGAATAAAAAAAGAGGTCCTAAAAAAAGTGGCTGTTTCTTCAGTGACTTTTTCGATAGTGCCTTCAATATCAATTGTAGTAGGATTAATCACGTTGTCTGCAGTATTGGGTACAGGATGGTCTTGGTTTAGATTGTCTGTAGTAGGAGCAGTAAGTTATGAACTTATGGCAGCAGATATGGTTGCTCAAGGAATGAATTATAGTAGTCTTAGTTTGCTGAAAGACACTCCAGGTGAAGTCATGATAGCAGTCATGATAGTTATGAGTGTTTGTATAATAAGTGGTATAATAGGATGTGTATTGATGGTAAAGAAAATAACAACATCTATGAATGCTTATTCTAAAAAAAGTGGAGTATGGGGAACTATAGTTGTAGGTACATTTATGATTACAATGATAACTGTACTGGTAATTGTACAAGCGTCATCAGGACTTGTAGCAACACTTACAATACTTACAAGTATTGCGGTTGCATTTATACTTACCAAGATTGCTGAAAATGCTAAATTTGCTTGGATTAGTGAATTTATATTATCAATTACTCTTATAGTTTCGATGGCTTCTTCTGTTTTGTGGCAGAACATATTTATATAGGAGGGCATGATAAAGATGAAAGAACAAGTTAGCACTTTAGAAAATCCATATGAAAAATCAATTCACAGAATAGGGCGAATAAGTTGTGTGATAGCGATATCATTTATGGTAGGTATACCAATTGTTCTTGGTATTTATTATAAATGTATGCCACCATTAAGTTTGATAGTTAGCAGTGGAAGTGGTTTATTCTTCACATTTCTTCCAGTAACGATATCTGAAGTTTTGAGTTATGCACCACTTTTGGGATCAGGATCTTACATTACATTTATAACTGGGAATGTTACAAATTTAAAAATACCTGTAGCTATAAATGCACTTTCAATTGCACAAGAAGAACAAGCAACTGAAAAAGGCGATGCAATAGTTACAATAGGAGTATGTGCGTCTTCAATAATTACAATGCTAGTTATTTTTATTGGAGTAATCCTTTTAGTACCACTTCATCCGTTACTTACATCTACAATAGTTACAAAAGCTACAAAATACATGGTTCCAGCACTTTTAGGTTCTCTTGTTATAAGTTCTTTTGTGTCTCGTGGGAAAACAGTTATAAAAGGAAGAATATACTCAATAATTCCAGCAGTATTGATATTGATAATACTTATTTTTTGTAAGGTAAAAGTATCAAGTTATCAAGGATTTGCAATAATAGGTTTGATTCCTGTCACAATACTTACTTCTAAACTTTTATATGATAAAGGAATAATAAAAGTAGAAGAAAATAAAAAACAAGAAAAAAATAAATGACATTTATAAGACTTATAGGAACTTAAAATAAAATCAAGGCAATAAGTCTTGTTATTCGAAGTTCTGAAAGCTTCGCGTTCAATTGTAATGAACATCTCATAATAAGACTTATAGGAACTTAAAATAAAATCAAGGCAATAAGTTTTGAAAAAAGTGAGATAGAAAATCTTTGATTTTTGTAGTTAAACTTCCATGTTTGGTTAGAAGTGCAAAATATAGGTTTTATACAAAAGATTAAAAAGTCCTGTAATTCAAAATTTCATTTGAATTACAGGACTTTTTAAATTAAGAAATCAAGTAATCTACAGCTTTTTTGATTCTATTAAGTCCATCAACCAATGTTTCTTTAGGACAAGCTATGTTTAATCTATAGAAACATTCTCCTCCAAGACCGTAATTTGCACCACTGTTCAAACCAATTTTTCCGATTTCAATAAGAGCCTTTGAGATTTTATCGTCGCAAGTAGACACATCTGAAAAATCAAGCCACATTAGGTAAGTTGACTCAGGTTTATAAGTTTTTATTTGAGGTATGTTTTTATTTATAAAATCCAAAGCAAAGTCAAAATTTTTCTCAATGTATTGAGTCATATTGTCAAGCCAAGATTCGCCGAAATTATAGGAAGCTTCAAGAGCAACAAGGCTAAATGCGTTATTATCTGATAAGTGAAGTCTTGAAAATTCATTTTGGATTTTTTCTCTTTTCTCAATATCTTTGCAAATGATATAAGAAACTTGCAATCCTGCTAGATTGAATGTTTTTGTTGGTGACATACAAGTAACACTTATGTTTGCGAAATCTTCAGAAATAGAAGCAAAAGATGTATGTTTATTTCCACTCATTATTATATCATTGTGTATTTCATCAGATATTACTGTGACATCATTTTTTATACAAATATCACCTAGTCTTTGAAGTTCCTCTCTTGTCCAAACTCTTCCTACAGGATTGTGAGGATTGCAAAGAATAAGTAATTTTACGTCTTTTATCTTTGATTCAATATCATCGAAATCTATAGAATATGGATGAGCTTGATTTAAATTAGAATTATCTTCAAGTACTAAGTTTTCATCGTTAGAAGAAGTATATTCTGTATTTTGATGTGAATTCTTTGTATCTAAATTAGAAATAAGTTGGCTCACTACAAGTTCTCTATTATTATCTGTGACAACACCAGCAAAAGGTGGATAAACAGGCTGTAGAATCATTATTTTATCTCCTACATTGCTAAGTGAAGAAACAATGATGCTAAGTGATGTAACAACACCTGGACTGTAGATAATCGAATCTTTTGTGATATTTAAGTTGTGTCTATTCTTTAGCCAGTTGATAATTGCATTATCATAAGTGTCAGGTCTAGCTGTATATCCAAAAATTTCGTGATTAGCTCTTTCTATAATCGCATCTGTTATACATTTAGGTGACTTAAAATCCATATCAGCAACCCACATTGGAAGAACATCACTTGTACCAAAAATCGCACTTCTTCCACACCATTTTCGTGTAAAACAATTATCTCTATTATTTACTTCATCAAAATTAAAGTTAATAGAATTACTAGAAGATAAATCACCTGATTTATCAACGTTAGAAGTACTTAAGTTGTTTGTTTTATTACATTCATTAAAATCCATTTTATAACCTCCAGATCAAAATTTATATTTTCATTTTAAAAAGTTAGTTTGTATCTTACCTAAATTCAATAATAACACAACTATAGAAAAATATTGTTATGAAAATTTTATTTATATAGTTTTTATAATAAGACTTTCTATTCATAAATGAAGAGGCGATGTATATTGTTTGGAAGATTCGATTGGAGCTGGAGCTCGCACGCAGTGTGAGAACAGCGACCGAATCTGAAAACAATATCATCGACTCATAGAAATTTCTATAAACTCTAAAAAATATTTAGAGAAAGAATATCATCTACTCATATAAACTCATAGAAAATCTTAGAAAAATGCTTAGAGAAAGAATTATATTTTATATATTTCAAAACACAATAAAATCATGAGAAGTATAGATATAAATTTATAATCGTTAAATTCGTATATAAAATATCAATAGAGCTACCTATAGATATTTTGTATTATATAACACTGCCTTTATACCTCAAAGACAAAAAACGTTGAATAAAACATAAATAATTAAATAAAAAATTATACAATTTATATAAAAATACCAAAAAAAATATATTTTAAGTTAAATTATTTACAAACAGTTTTCATTATGATATTTTAATATAAATAATTTTTATGGATATTTCGAAAAATTCAAATGGAATTTTATTATATTATATAATTTGAGCGAAATTTCTTTAAAAATTATATATATTATTTTAAGGGGGAAGTAAAAAATGAACCAGAATTATCTAGAAATAGCAAACAGTCCTTTGATGTGGATTGCAGCAGCGATTCCAGTAGCAGTAGTTATATTTCAAGCAGTAGTATTTTTAAGAAGATCTATTGTTGCATCTACAGAGATGGGACTAAGTAAAAAGCAAGTAGATATGGCAATAAAAAGTAGTATTATTTCTTCAATCGGACCATCTATAGTAATATTAGTAACTATGGTTTCACTTATTGTTACTATGGGAGGACCAATAGCTTGGCTTAGACTTTCATTCATAGGTTCTGTAAGTTATGAAACTATGGCAGCAGGTTTTGGAGCACAAGCGATGAACACAACACTTGACGCAATGAATCCTCTTGCATATTCTTGTGCGGTATGGACAATGATTTTAGGTTCACTTGGTTGGATAATATTTACGCTTCTATTTACGGACAAAATGGAAAAGGTAAATAGTCTTTTATCTAATGGAAATGAAAAATTAGTACCTATAGTATCAACAGGTGCAATGTTGGGAGCGTTTGCAAACCTAGCAGGCGGTAACTTTTTCAATCAAAATGGTGGACTTATATTTACAACAGGACCAGCAGTAGCGACAATAGCAGGATGTATCATAATGATGTGTTTGACTTATGTCGCAAACTCAAAAAATCTAAACTGGTTAAAAGAATGGTCATTTGCAATTGCTATATTTGCTGGTATGTTTGCCGGTTATTTTGTAGCAGCATAGAATAGGGGGAGAATTTAGATGAGTCAAAACAATTATTTTAAAAACGAATATATACCAGGTATAGTTAAATGGGGTAAGATAACACAACTATTAGGACTTCTATTATGTTTTCTACCTGCAATAGTAGTATCATTTATTTATGGATATATGCCACCATTTACAGCGATTTTGGCAGGACTTGTAATGCAATTGAGTGCAACAGGAATATTTGCAATAGTTGAACCAATATCATATTTCCCTATATTAGGTATAGCGGGAACTTATATGTCTTTCTTATCAGGAAATATTTCTAATATGCGTCTTCCTTGTGCAGCAGTTGCTCAAGAGGCAGCAGGTGTAAAAATATCTACAGAAGAAGGTTCAGTAATTTCTACAATAGGTATAGCAGTGTCTATAATTGTAAACTTAATCATACTTACAATAGGAGCAGTGTGTGGAAATTATATCTTAGCAATGATGCCACAATGGTTGCAAACAGCACTTACATTCTTATTGCCAGCACTTTTTGGAGCAGTATTTGGTCAATTTGCTATCACAAGACCGAAACTTGCAGTTGTATCAGCAATCATTGGTGTAGGTATGACTTGGGTACTAAAGAATGGTTACCTAGGATTTTTGCCAGGAACACCATCATATGTTACAACAATAGTATCAGTATTTGGAAGTATATTTATGGGTAGATTGCTTTATAAGAATGAACTTACAGATAAAGCAAAGAGTAAATAATAAATATCAAGACTTATCTCATTGGATCTTATTTAAGTGATGATAAGTCTTTAAAAATAAGCTGATGAAAATGTTTTTGGATTTGTTTGATGCTTTTCACTTCATGTGAATGTAGCCTCAAAGTGAATCTGAAAATAACATTCATCAGCTATTTTATTATAGACGTTTAGCCTGTTGAACTTGCAAAGCGTGCTAAATATAAGATCACCTACTATAGGTGGGCGTTTATTTAGCAAAAAAATAAAAATTCATATTCTCATATTAAAAAATATTGTATACTAATAATATTAGATCTAAATAAAACTACTACATAAGTAGCATCATACTAAAAATACTTCAAAAATTACAAACAGGAGGGTGAAATTATGAATTTTATAGATTTACACTGTGATACTATTTACCAACTTATGAAGGACGAAAATATACATCTTAGAGAAAATAATTTAACTGTATCAGTAGAAAAAATGCTCAAAGGTGGATATTTGGCACAAGTATTCGCTTTATTTTTTGACATAGATGAGCATCCAGACAGATTCAACTGGTGCAACAAGATGGCAGAAAGATTTCATAATGAAATGGAAAAAAACAAAGATAAGATTGCAATAGCCAAAAATTACGATGATATTATTAAAAATAAAAACGATAACAAAATGTCTGCGATTTTATCAATAGAAGAAGGTGGAGCGTTAGAAGGAAAAATTGAAAATCTAAAACATTTCTATGATTTAGGAGTAAGACTAATCACGTTAACTTGGAACTACAAAAATGAAATAGGATATCCACATTGTTACAAAGAAACTACTAAAAATGAAATTGACAATCAACATTGCTACAAAAATATTACTAAAAATGAAATTGACTATCAAGATTGTTACAAAGAAACTACTAAAAATAATATAATAAAAACAAGTTCATTAGGTTTAACAGAATTTGGTGTAGAAGTAGTACAAAATATGCAGAATTTAGGTATGATAGTAGATGTATCTCATCTAAATGACGAAGGATTCCAAGATGTATACGAATTATCACAAAAATCAAACAAACCATTTGTAGCTAGCCACTCCAATGCTAGAAGTATTACAAATCATTCTAGAAATTTGAGTGATGATATGATAAAAAAATTGGCACAAACAGGTGGAGTGATGGGAATAAATTTTTCATCGGATTTTCTGAAAGAAAATGAAGAGGACTATACAAAGATAGAATATATGATAGAACATATAAATCACATCAAAAAAATCGGTGGAATAGATGTGATAGCTCTAGGAAGTGATTTCGACGGAATAGATTCAGAAGTAGAAATAAAAGATGCTTCACAAATGATGAAACTTTACGATGCATTGAAAAAAGAAAAATATACAGAAGAAGAAATAGAAAAAATAGCTTACAAAAACGCACTTAGAGTGATAAAAGATACTCTTTAAGAAAAACGCACTTAGAGTTATAAAAATATGCTTTAGTATCGATGATTCATAGTTATAAAAGACAGGCTGTGATAGTTTATATAAAAAAATAATATAGTAGTGAAGTTTACAATTGAAATTTATAATAAATTATTATTTGACTAATTATAGACATATTCGTAAAAAAGTGATATATTTATTATTAAATATGCTGTTTCTACTGACAAAATACTAAATATTTACAATAGAAAAATAGATTAAAGTCGAAAAATATATTTTCTTAGAATGTGGAATAACTGTATTTATTGATAGTCATAGAAATAGAATAAAAATATTAAAAAAGACATAATTCAGTGAGCAAAATTGTAGCCAATAAGTAAATATATTTTTCTTTATTTCAAGTGAAATTAGTAAAATAAGTTTTGAACAAAAAATGAGTAAAATAGTTTTGAATAAGAAATGAGTTTTGAACAAGAAATAAGTTTTGAATAAGAAATGAGTTTTGAGCAAGAAATAAGTTTTGAACAAAATGAGATAAAAACATTTATTTTATTATAGAAATCAAATCGAAATGGACTACTTTATTCGAACGTAAATTTTTATAATTATAATATTATAATATATCGTATAAAAATGAACCTCGCTGTTATGCGTGAGGTTCATTTTTTTGGAACCGTCGTATACGGAACCTACGTATGGTGGAGTGAGAGTGGCAAGGAATTAAAAAACCTTCCATCTACTAGATAAGCCAAGTTTTATCGTACTTTTTTTGAGAATTTATTTTGAAGTCTATTATTGACTTATTTTACATATATTCATTTTGGTTCTTTGTCAATTAAGAGGATATTCCTTGTTAATTAGGAGGATATTCATTGTCAACTAAGAATATATTCTTCGTCAATTAAGAAGATATTCATTCTTAAATATTAGAGAGTCTTTTTGAGAAGATAAAATACTATCCGATATTGGTATATAATTTCCCACTGAGAAATGAAAGGGGAGAAATTAGATGAAAGAATTTTGGAAAAAAGTTTCTAAGAGAATGGCTACACTTGTAGTTTGTGCAACTATGATCGCACCAAATGCGAGCTATGTGTTTGCAGATGACCAAACGAACAATCAAGCAAATACGAATCAAAATGACTGGTTGGATAAAGCCACAGTGCCAACAGGATGGATAACAATGTCTGCAGATGCGAATGTATTGGGAATGGGCTTTATAAAAGAACCAGTGAGAGTACCTTTTTACTATAGTCCTAGTGAAATTAGTAATGATAATTATGAAAGTCTTATGAAGAGATTTATAGGTTCTCAAAATATAAAATTTTCTTCACATAGAAATGGCAATCTAAATCGTACACCAGATTTTCCAAATTCTATAAAGCTAGAAGATCCAAGTAAATTTAAAGATGCAAATAATTTTACCTTACCCGAAATTATAAAAAATAGTATAGGTAAAGATTATGATTTGAAAGCCATTTCTGATGATTGTTTAAAAAACGGTAACTGTGTGAATACTTCATTTTGGGCATGGTCAATTAATAATGTAATACCATTTGACATATTCAATGGCTATATGAAAGAATACACTCAGGCTAGTGACGTAAAAGCTGAAGATGGAGATGTTTTGAGATTGCAATTCTCTACAGTGAACCATCCTTTTAAAGATTTGGGATTAGCAGGATATTCAGATACTTCATTATATGAAGCAGCAGATTACTCAAAACTTTTAGAACAAGTAGCAAATATCAACTCTTCATCAAATAAGCAAAGACTACTTGCCAATAAAGATATAAAGGATGCTTACGATGAAGCCAATAATATTCTTACAAGTATAACAGAAAAAAAAAGATCAAGCTAAGGTAGATCAAGCGAAGGATAATTTAGAAAGTGCCGTAGAAAAATCAAATATAGATGATGGTGTTGATACGTGGATAGATACTACTCGCCCTGATGGATATGTCACAATGTCTGCAGATGCAAATATTTTAGGAAAAGGCTTCTTGAAAAAACCATATAAACTGCCTTTTTACGAAGGTGATAAATATGATAACTTAATATTGAGATATCTAGGTAAGGATAATGTTGATTGGGAATATACATTTAGATATAAAAATAACGAATTTGGAAGAGTTGTAGGTATAAGAGTACAAAATCCAAATAAATTTATAGATCCCTCTCAATTTAATATACCTGACAAAATATTAGCTAGTATAGAACAAAGCGATTTAAAAGCTAAAAACCTAGATAAGCCACCATTTCTTAATCCAACAGGTGATTGTGGATATTATAAGAATGACTTTAAGGAGAGTTTATGCAATCGGGATTATTATATTCATTCTAATGGAAATACATCTACAAGTTCAGGTTGGGTATGTTCATTAAACAATAGTATTAATACGAATTATATGAAAGATTTAGGACCTTCGGATACACAGGTATTTAGATTACAATTTAACTTTGATAACTCACAAATGCCTCTTTGTGAAGAAAATAAAGGAGATTTATTGAGTGAAGTAGCAGATATAAATTCTTCACAAGACAAGGATAAACTTTTTAAAGATCAACATTTCCAAGAAGCATACGACAAGGCAAATGACGTGCTTGCAAATGCAGAATCAACTAAGGATGAAATATCAGATGCTCTAAATGATTTAAAGAATGCTCGAGATAATGCTAAAAAAGATTTAGGAAATGTACTAACAACACCTGTAATAAGTACTCAGCCACAAGGTGGTGATGAATACTACAAAGGAGATAAAGCCAATCCTATAAATGTAGTTGCAGGAGATGTAGGTGAAAACGAACTACTAACTTATCAATGGTACGAAAATGATGTCAACTCAAATCAAAATGGTACTCGAATTGAAGGTGAAATAGGTTCTAGTTATACACCATCTACTGATACTGTTGGACAAAAATATTACTATGTAGAAATAACAAATACAAATTTAATATCTAATAACACAGACAAAGTTGTAAGTGATGTTGTAGGAATAAAAGTAAGAAAAGCTTTAACGCCTGTTATAACTACTCAACCACAAAGTGCTGAATACTACAAAGAAGATAATGCTACTTCGTTGAATGTAGCTGTAGAAGATGTAGCTAACGATGAAGGAATATCTTATCAATGGTACGAAAATGATGTCGACTCAAATGAAAATGGAACTAAAATAGAAAATGAAAAAAATTCTAGTTATACACCATCTACTGATACTGTCGAACAAAAATATTATTATGTAGAAATAACAAATACAAATACAAGCAAGAATAGAAAAGAAACAATTGCAAGTGATGTTGCCAGAATAAAAGTAAAACGTCATACTCCAAGTGGAGGAGGTAGCTCAAGTGAAAGTGGCTCTGAAGGAGGCAGCTCAAGTGAAAATGCCTCTGGAGGAAGTGGATCTTCTACTACAGAATCAAGCATAGATACATCAAAGACACTTGCAGGAGCTGACAGATATGAAACAGCTGTCAAAATATCTCAAGATGGTTGGAATAAATCTGACAACGTAATCATCGCAAGTGGAGACGCCTATGCAGATGCACTTGTAGCTTCACCATTTTCAACAAAACAAAATGCTCCAGTACTTTTGACAAGACAAGGTGACATTCCTAATGTAACATTTGCCGAAATCAAAAGACTTAGTGCAAAGAATATCACTATAATTGGTGGAGAAAACGTAGTATCTTCTGAGGTTGTGAAGGATTTAGAAAAATCAGGACTAAAAGTCAACAGAATAGCAGGTAAAGATAGATTCGAAACATCTCTAAAAGTTGCGAAAGCACTATATGGAGATAAGAGCATAGATAAGATCTATATTGCAGGAGGATATGCACCAGCAGATGCAGTATCTATAAGTGCAAGAGCAGGAATAGAAAATACACCTATAATATTTGTAGGCAAAGACAACATAGATAAGGCAACAGAAGATTTTATAAAAGCTAAAAAAGTAAACAGTGCTTATATCATTGGTGGAACAGATGTAGTATCTGATTCTGTGAAAGATGCATTGAATAAAGTAACAACATCTGATATTTCTAAAAACAGAATAGCAGGAAAAGATAGATACGAAACAAACGCTTCTATAATCAAGAACTTGTATCAAAATAATTCGAATACAAACAGTTCAAATTCGAATAATATGGATACTATATATGTAACAGAAAGTGAAAAACTTATAGACAGCTTAGTGATATCACCACTTGCAGCAAAGAAAAACGCACCAGTAGTCCTTACTTCATCAGAACTTAAGGATTCACAAAAAGATATGTTCAACCAAGGAAATATAAAGAGCATAGTAAGAGTTGGTGGACAAGTAAAAGAAAAAGTAGTAAAGAGTATAGTTGAATTATTGACAAAATAGATAGAAGATAAAATGTCGATAAGAAAACATAGATACTTTATCAATAAACGAAATAGACGATTTATTGAAAATAGATAAAACATAACATAGTTATGCTAGTGTAAAATATTTTGTGTAAACCTTTTATAAATATTTCGAAAAACTATATAAAAATAAAAGTTTACACAAAAATGTTGCCACTGTATATTTTAATATTGAGTAATAAAGATATTTTAAATAAAAAAGTCCTAAGAAAAATTATCACTCTTAGGACTTTTTAACTTAATTTTGTGCTGAATCTAGTAAAACCATGTGTTTTTCAGAAAATACACATTCTAAGCTTTTTAACTTAAATTTACGCTGTATCTAGCGTGTAAAAAAACTAATCTTCTTGAGTTGATTCAGATTTTTCTTTATCAATACGACGTTGTTTCCAATAATATATGCTAATATCAGTAAGTACCATCAGAGCATTGATTATGTATAGAATGAGAACGATATCTCTGCTGTATAAAATTTTGTGAGTTATACCAGATGCATAACCAAATTCAATGATCCAAAGGAAAAAAAGACTTTTACCTTCATTTGTCTTTGTCTTAAGTGAATTATAAATATTCACTGGCCAAGCGAAACCAAAACCTGCGAGCATACCTATTTCAAAAACACTAAAATGCAATATCAACACCAACCTTATTATAATTTTATTGAGAACTAAATTTTTCTAACAATTAAATTATATCACATAAAAATAAATGATGATATGTACAATATCCAAAAATTTAAATCTTAATATTCTCATAATAAGACTTATCATCACTTAATAATATTTTCTAGTTATAATGACTAGAAATATCTATCGAAAAATAAAAAGTATAATATAATTTTAAATTAATTTACGAAAAGATATTTATTATCATAATGAAAGCAATTTTGTGTAAAAATAAGTCGCAATTTTTGTTACGATTCCTTGGAAAATTCACTTATTTTTATGTTAATATTTATGTAGATTCTAAATTGAAATCAAATTTCTTTTTTTTATCTCCTAAATTTATTTTGTTAGTGTGTTATAATAGAAAACGAAATGTCTTTTTCGTAAATAAGGCGTTTCGTTTTTTCGTGTTAATATATGATCACAATTATTTATTAGTAAATTTTAAAAAAAATTTTTCAACAAACAAATTTCAAAACAAATGTATCAACATTCATAG
>JAISUA010000072.1 GCA_031272305.1 Clostridioides sp. | reverse complement strand
TATACCTGATAAAACAGCAGTAATAATTGCGAAGTAGACCATGATTTTCCATGGATTTCCCTTCGTTTTTTTAGCAGCCCAGATTGCAATATATTCAAATAGACCTGAATTTTTTACAACTGCGACTAAAACCATCATACCGAAAAGTAAAGCTACAGTATCAAAATCAATATGTGTGATTGATTTTTCGAATGATTCTATTTTAAATATAATCATTAGTAGTGCTCCTGCAAGTGAAGCAACAGTTGCATTAATTTTTTCGGTTATTATACATAGCATTACAGCAGCAAATATAAGTAACGCTATTATTTGTTGTAAAGTCATAACACTTCCTCCATATATAAAGTTAAAATAAACACATTACATAATTCTAATCCTTTTTTAAAAAATAATCAAGTAAAGTTTTTGTTTAATAATAATTTAATTAAGTATTAGTTTTTACGCTTTTAAATTAAATTATTAACAAAAATAAAAAATTAACGCATAAATTATAACTGGTTTATATTGACATAAATAATATTAACTACAAATTGGAAGAAGAATTTACTTGATAATAATTTTAATAAATAATATAATTAAATTATAATTTTGCACAAATACAAATTCAAAGGTCATTTTTTGAAAAATTATAACAATTGAAAAAATAAACGTCTGTATAAATGAGGCAAAATTTTCAATTTAAGGCGAAGGGAGATTTTTATGCAAAATTCGATTATGGATGCAATGAATAATGTTGTTTTGCAAATTAACGATGTGTTATGGTCTTATGTGATAATTATTATGTTAATTGCAGCTGGGATTTATTTTACGATAAGAACGAAGTTTGTTCAATTCACAAGTTTTGGAGAACAATTTAGATTATTAGGATCTGGAATAGGTGACAAAGAAGCTAAAAAAGATGGGAAAATATCTTCTTTTCAAGCATTTTGTATCAGTACTGCTTCAAGGGTAGGTACAGGTAACATAGCAGGAATAGCTCTTGCAATAGCAGTAGGAGGTCCAGGATCAATATTCTGGATGTGGTTAATAGCTCTTATAGGTTCTGCATCAAGTTTTGTGGAAAGTACTCTTGCACAAATGTATAAAGTGAAAAATGGAAGTGCATTTAGAGGAGGCCCAGCTTATTATATGGAACAAGGTCTAAAGAGTAGAAAAATGGGTATAGCATTTGCAATACTTATTTCTATGTGTTTTGGATTTGTTTTCAATGCTGTTCAAACAAATACAATTACACTTGCTCTTAATAATTCTTTTGGTTTCAATAGAAGTATAATGGCTGTTGCTGTGGCAGTGTTGACAGCATTGATAATATTTGGTGGAGCACATAGAATAGCTAAAGCAGCTGAAATAATGGTTCCTGTATTGGCTGGATTATATATTATTATAGCTATAATAGTAGTTCTTATGAATATAACTCATATACCTGCTGTATTTGGTGCTATATTCTCTAATGCACTTAATATTAAGAGTGCAACTGGTGGATTCATGGGTGGTGCTATGATGATGGGTATAAAAAGAGGATTATTCTCTAATGAAGCTGGTATGGGGTCTGCTCCAAACGCTGCTGCGACAGCTCATGTCAACCATCCAGTAGTACAAGGACTTATTCAATCATTAGGTGTATTTACAGATACAATAATAATTTGTAGTTGTACAGCTTTTATGATTTTACTTTTCCCTGGATATTCTACAAGTCCAAATACAGGAATAGAACTTGCACAAGAAGCTATAGTTTCTCATATTGGAAATGTTGGTGGAATATTTATAGCAGTAAGTATATTTTTGTTTGCATTTAGCTCAATTATAGGAAATTATTATTATAGTGAAGCTAACATAGAATTTATAACACCAAAAAAAGGTGCACTTAATGTTTTCAGAGCTTTAGTTTGTGGAATGGTTATATTTGGAGGTATAACTTCTGTTGATATAGTTTGGAATCTTGCAGATTTATTTATGGCTCTTATGGCTATACTAAATATTATAGCAATTCTAATTTTAGGTAAATTTGCATTCAAGGCACTTGAAGATTACAAGAATCAAAAGAATTCAGGTATAAAAGAACCTGTATTCAAATCAAGTTCAATAGAAGGATTAGAAGTATCAGAATGGAAATAAGTTAATAATAAATTTTAAGATAAATGTTGTAGCAATGAGTATTATATTTGTGCAAAAATTTTAGACTAGATGACTAAATTGCAAAAGCATTTTAAATTTATTTATTAATTTAGAAAAATAAGTTATTAATTTAGAAAATAGATTATTAATTAGAAAAAATAGGTCATTAATTATGAAAATAGATTATTAATTAGGTAAAATAGGTCATTAATTATGAAAATAGTTTATTTAATTATAAAATAAGCTGTTGTATTAAAAAATACAGCAGCTTTTTTATTTATATTAATATTTTAAAGTTGTTTAGAATATAATAGTGTATAGATTTTTAGTATGAAAATTTTTGATTTTTTAGGAGGTGAACGCAAATTGGTTATGAGAGATCAATTAAAATTATTCAGAGGACAATTAAAATCCAACAAAGAAAAATTCTTAAAAATTATTATTTATATAAATAAAGGTGAAAAAATAACATTGAAACTTCCATTTGCATTTGCAAAAAATTTAATAGAAAATAATATATTTGAAATAATAAAAGGTGTTGATGAAGGAATAGATCTAGAGAAAGTTTACAGATTGATTTTAAATGCTTTGGAAAATAACTTAGAAGGAGAAATAATTACATATCAAAGAAAAAATAAAGATATAGTGAGAATTATCATTATTTAAGTAAAGTTTTGAATCAATTATCATTAAATTTATTGAAAATTTTTATTTTATAAAAATAAAAACTGTTGAATGGATTGAATTTTTATTTTGTAATAAAGGTATAAATTCAAGGATTCAACAGTTTTTGTCTTTAAGATAATTTCGTAAATACTTACTTATGATCTAGAACTGATTTTGCTATGTTTTTACTATGGTCAGATATTCTTTCTAAATTAGTAAGAACATCTAAGAAGATTATACCAGCATCAATAGAGCATACACCTTGGTTTAATCTTGTAATATGTGCTGTTCTATATGTTTCTTCAAGTAAATTGACTTCATCTTCAACACTAAGTACAAAGTCAGCAAGAGCAAAATTCATAGACTTAAGTGCTTCAAGCGAATTTTCAACATTTTGTCTTGTTTTAGAATAAATATTATTAAGTTCGCTAATAGCCTTATCAGAGAATATAAGATCATCTTGTTTTGCCTGTGTTGCAAGTTCTGCAATATTTTCTGCATGGTCAGATATTCTTTCTACATCATTTACAGTAAGAAAAAGATTCTCGACTAGATCTCGATCTTCGTCAGTAATATGATGTCTAGATAGATTAAGCAAATAGTTAGAAATATCTCTTTGAAGTTTATTTACTATTTTTTCTGATTCAAAAGTCTTTTTCAAAGATTCTCCGTCTTTTTCCATCAAGCCTTTCATTGCGTAATCAAGAGAATTGATTGCTTTGTCACCCATTCTAAGAACTTCTAAAATTACATTTGCAAGAGCTATAGAAGGTGTTTCAAACATTCTTTCGTCAAGATATTTTGTTGTATTCAAAGTTTCTTTTTCAGATTCTTTTATTGGAACTAGTTTTGTAACTAATGCAACAATAAACTTAGAAAAAGGAAGTAGAATAATAACATTTGTCAAGTTAAATAACGTATGTGCATTAGCTATTTGTCTAGGTATATTTGTTGGATCCATTCTTGAAACAATCATACTTATAGGTTTACTCAATATTAAAATAAATATAAGAGTTCCTATTATATTGAAACAAAGATGCATAAGTGCAGCTCTTCTTGCGTTTCTGCTTGCACCAATACTTGATATAAGTGAAGTGACGCAAGTACCTATATTATCACCATATAGGATAGGTAATGCAGCAGAAAGTGGAATCATTCCTTGAGATGCCAATGCGATTAACATACCCATAGAAGCACTCGAACTCTGGATTATACCAGTAATTGCAAAACCTGCAAAAACACCTAAAATCGGATTTTTACCAAAATACAAAAAAGCGTTTGTTATAGCAGGAACTTTTGAAAGAGGTTCAACAGCTGTTTTCATAAATTCCATACCAGTAAACAAAATACCAAATCCAATTAAAATTTCAGCA
Organism: Clostridioides sp.; assembly: GCA_031272305.1. Lineage (GTDB taxonomy): Bacteria > Bacillota > Clostridia > Peptostreptococcales > Peptostreptococcaceae > Metaclostridioides. The sequence continues at coordinate 3,660 of JAISUA010000072.1, read as the reverse complement.
ATATTTTTATATTTATCACTTGAAAAAGCTAAATAAAAAATTATTCCTATACTTAGTGCTAGAGGGGCAAGACCTTCCATGCTAAAAGAAACAAGTTGTGCAGTGACAGTTGTACCGATATTTGCTCCCATTATGACACCTATAGCTTGAGAAAGTGTCATGATGCCAGCATTAACGAATCCAACAACCATAACTGTAGTTGCACTAGAACTTTGTATAACTCCTGTTACAACTGTACCTAATAGAACCCCCATTATGACATTCTTTGTCAACAATTCGACTATTCGTCTTAACTTGTTACCAGCAGATTTTTGTAGACCCTCACCCATAAGGGTCATTCCATACAAAAACATTCCAAGGCCACCCATAAGGCTTATTGCAATATTCACAAGAAAAATCCTCCTTAAAAAATAAATTAAATTTTGTTGTACATATATTTTTTTGTTTCCTAATATATAATACCACATAAATATTATTGAAAAAAGAAGATATTAATTTTTTTTTAGTTTTTGTAGAAATTAATAAAAAATAATATGCAGGGTACGTTGGTTGTGTCCATCAAAAAAGAGCTAACAAGAGGTACAACTAAAAATGCTTTTGGTGCAGGTCCATACTTTTCTCTTAGTTCTCCCATATTTGCAAGTGCATTAGGAGTAGCACCAAGTCCATGTCCAATCATTCCACTAAGCATACACGCTGCTGTAAAATCTTTTCCAAGAAATCTGAAACAAAAAAAATAAGCATATAACAAAATTAAAATTAATTGGCAAATCACTAGGAATAATATAGTAGGTATATGTGAGGATAAATTGTATAAATCAAGGTTCATAAGTGATGCAGCTAGGAAAATTCCAAGACTTATATCTCCAAATAAATCAAGAGTACTTGATTCTAAATCTAAAAAATTTAATTTTTCGTCGATTGATTTTATGATTACTGCTAGGAAAATTGATGTGACAACTTCTGGAATTACCCATCCTGTCGAATTCAAAAAATACACACACAAGATTTGTGAAAGTTCTAGACAAATTAATATTACGAGTAAATGTTTAAAAAAACTGTATGTAGTAATTGTCGTGCTCATAATAGTTTCTGAAGAAACTTTACTTCTTGAAGCAAATTCTTTTGGATTTGGCTTTAGATTATATTTTTCTATGAGAAATTTTCCGAATGGACCTCCTACTAGTCCTCCGAATATCAAACCTAACGTAGCAGAAGTAAGTCCATAATCTATAGCATTTTTGATTCCTAAAGATTGTATAGTATTGCCAAAAGCAAGTGCAAAGCTATGTCCTCCTTGCATTGTAGTACTTCCACAAGTAAGAGAAAGAAGTGGATGTATATTTAAAAAACCTGATACTTTTATGACAAGAAGATTCTGTATCAATGATAATATTGAGCAGACTATCCAATATCTAATTAATAGATTTCCTCCTTTTTTAATAAGTTTTGTGCTTATTTTTAATCCTATAGCAGTGAAGAAAATATTTGAAAGTAAAGGATTGAAAGAAGTATTTAAACTTATTTGATAGTTTGTATTTCTAGAGATAATAAGGTTAAAAATAGCGAAAATTAGTCCACCTATAATTGGTGCAGCAATACATAGATTTCCTATACATTTAAATTTTTTGTTTAGGAAGTCGCCAAATATGTAGAATACTATAGCTAAGCAAATTGTTTGTAGCATATTGAATTTCAAAATCAAAATAATTCCTCCTTTGAATTTATAATAAGTAAGATGAAGTATTAGTTAAGAATTTTAATTTATAACAAGCTTAATTTTTATGGCTCATTTATCCATATGACTACAATAAATAATTTATAACTTGAATTAAATCTAAAAATTAGAGAATAATACTATTCAAGCAGAAAAGAAGGCGTTATACCTTAGATTTTATTTGAACTGTTAATAAGTCTAAAAAAATAAGATAGTAACATTGATTTTCGTTATTATATTTTTCTGCTTGCTTGAACAGAAATTTTTAGTTTCTTGAATTAAGATTTTTGTTATCAAAAAAAACGATTAAAACAATTATAAGTAGAATAGGAGAAAAAATGAATACAAAAAACAACAAAGGATTAAACAATAAGAAAGATAATGTTGAGGTTGGTGAGGAGTTTATAGAAACAAAAAAGATAAAGCATATGCTTGAAAAAAAGAAACAAGAAGAACTATCAAAACTAAAGCAATACAAAAGCTAAAACAATATAAAAACTGAAAAAATATAAAATGTAAAACAATACAAAAACTGAAAAAATACAAAATGTAAAACAATACAAAAACTAAAAAAATACAAAATGTAAAACAATATAAAAAATGAATAGAAAAAGTTAATAAGAATAGAAAAAGTTAATAGGAATAAAAAATATATTACTATAAAATCGATATTTATCCTAAATTGCAATAACAAATTGAACTATCGTTATTTATAATAATTCATAAAAAAAATATTCACACATATAATTAAACAAGTATATTTGGAAGTGTTAAAATTCAAAGATAAAGATAGGATTAATATTGTTTAATAATTAAACAAGTATACTTGGGGGGTGATAAGTATAGATAATGAAGTTATTGTAAAATACAATGGTGATATTATGAAATTGGAAGAAGAACTTGGCGTTGGCATAGAAATATTAAATGAAAGTTATGCAGTTATTACATTGTATAATGAAAGTCAATTGGAAGCTTTAGCAAATTATACTGAGATTGAATATATAGAAAGACCTTTTATGTTAGGATTACAGGATACGCAAAGTTTTTCAAGAAGTGGTATTACAGCCTTTAAAAATAGAACAGGTTTGACAGGAAAAGGAACTATTATTGGAATCATAGATTCTGGAATAGATTATACTTTGCCTATATTTAGAGATGCTGATGGAAGATCAAAGATATTATATTATTGGGATCAATCTGTACCAGGAAGACCGCCGAAAGGATTCAGAGAAGGTACACTTTACACTAATGAAGAAATAAATAATTCTATAACTGGAAATAGAATCATACCAATTACAAGCACAAGCCTTCATGGAACTCATGTAGCAGGTATTAGTGCAGAAATAGCACCAGAAGCTAATATTATTTATGTTCGTGTTGGAAATAGACAGACAGATATATTTTCAAGAAGTACAGAATTTATGAGAGCAATTAAATTTATTCTTGATGCTTCATTAGAATTAAAAATGCCTGTTGCAATAAATATTAGCTATGGTACAAATGAAGGTTCGCATAAGGGTGGCTCATTGTTTGAAGAATATATAAATGATATGTGTCTTTATTGGAAAAACAATATAGTCGTAGCAGCAGGAAACAATGCTGATAAAGGTGGTCATACTAGAGTAATATTATCAAAAGATTTGGATACAGAAGTAGAATTTTCAGTTGGAGATGATAAAGTATTAAATTTAAATATTTGGCCAGATTTTATAGATGAATTTAGTGTTAGTATCATGAGTCCATCAGGAACTAAAACAAATATGATATCATCTCAAAGTAGAAATATTAATATGACTATCAGAGATACAACTATAGTTGGATATTTTTATCCTATAGAACCGTATTCTACAGTAAGAAGAGTAACAATCCAATTAAGTTCACCTACATCAATTGAACAGGGAATATGGAGAATTATTTTTACACCTAAAAATATAACCAATGGA
>JAISUA010000032.1 GCA_031272305.1 Clostridioides sp. | reverse complement strand
GTTAAACATAAAAATTTTCCTCCAAAAATATAATTATAAATTTAGCTTTTCCAGAATAAATATTTATATCCTTGCTTTTATTTTATTTGATTTAAATTATTTCTAGATATTCTATATCCTTGCTTTTATTTTATTTGCTTTTATTTTATTTAAAATTTTTATATAGATTTTTTACAAATTGTTACAATTTCCTTAATTTTATTGTGAACATAAATTCTTTGTGTTAAAATTGTAGGTGTTAAGAATATTTATATGGGGGAAAGTCATGTTTGAATATTTAAAAATAATGTTTTTATCTGCAGCTCCTTTCGTTGAACTTAGAGGAGGAATTCCTGCAGGAATACTGATGGATTTGAATCCATTTTTAGTTTATATATCATGCGTTTTTAGTTCTACAGCAGTTTCTATTCCGTTAGTGATTTTCTTTAGACGTTTTCTTGAATTTTTAAGAACAATAAAAGGTTTTAAAAATATTGTAGCTCTTATTGATAAGAAAATAGATGCAAATACGAAACGAATCAAAAATGCTTCATTGATTGGTATAATCCTTTTTGTAGGTATACCAATTCCATCAACTGGAACTTGGACTGCTTCCATGATAGCCTCTGTACTTAAAATGAGATTGAAAGATGTATTGTTAGGTGTATTTCTAGGAAACTTACTTTCAGGTTTCATAATGATGTCAGTTTCGTTACATCTATTCTAAAAAAAGGAAGGATTAAGATGAATACTTTTTTAACATTATACAAAAAATACAAGGAAATCATCCTTTATATTTTTTTCGGTGGTTTGACGACAGTAGTCAATTTTGTTAGTTATTTTATTTTTAAAGATTTGTTTAACATACATTATTTGATAAGTAACTCTTTAGCTTGGTTTATTTCTGTTTTATTTGCATACATAACTAATAAACGTTGGGTCTTTGAAAGCAAATCAGAAAATATTTTTAAAGAATTTTTTATGTTTTTTAATATGAGAGTTCTCTCAGGAATAATCGATATTGCAACTATGTATGTCTTAGTTGATTTTTTTAACTTAAACGACTTCTTTGCTAAATGCTTCACACAAATAATCGTTGTAGTTTTGAACTATATCTTTAGCAAACTGATTATTTTTAAAAATACAAATCCAGCTAAATAAAAATATATTAATTTCAAGGATTCTATAACTAGAATCCTTGAAATTCTTTATGAATTGCTCTTACTGCTCTGTTCATGTCTTTTTTATCGACTAAGCACGAAATTGTCATATGAGAGTCTGATGTTTGCAGAATGTCTATTCCTTCTTTTGAAAGTCCTTTCACTATTTTAGACATTATTCCAGGAACAGATGTTATCTTAGAACTTATTAGAGTAACTTTTGAACAATTGCTTATCACTTCGTAATTCAATTTGAAATCATCAAGAATATTTTTAAGTTCATCTATATCAGTTTCATCTATAACAAACACTTTTTCATGAACAAAGAAATTTATCATATCTATGCTTATATGTTTATTTTCAATTTTTTCTAATACTTCATTTAGATCCACTTGTGAGAATATTTTTACCTGTGCAATATTATCTTTATTTGCAACTGCACCTGTGAATTTTTCATCTGAATCTTTTATAGATTCAGCTACATCTTCTTCAGAACAAATCTTTGTACCTTCACAGTCCAAATTCATAGTATTTTTTATAGCAAGTGTTATATTTGCACTCTCTGCAATTTGTACTGCTTTTGGATGTATAACTTTTGCTCCTTTGTCTGCCATTTGGAAAACTTCATCATAATTGATATATTCCATTATTTTTGCATCAGGTTCTACTCTAGGATCTGCAGTCATTATACCATCGACATCTGTATAAATTTCAACTGTATCACATCCTAAAGCCTTTCCTATTGCTACTGCAGAAGTATCAGATCCACCTCTGCCTAGAGTTGTGATTTCTCCATTTTCTGTAATTCCTTGAAATCCTGCAATTACTACTACTTTATTTTCACTTAAGCCTTTTTTTATTCTTGTAGTATCAATATATTTTATCTTCGCATTAGAATAGAGTTCAGTAGTAATTATTCCAGCTTGTGCACCTGTCAAAAATTCTGCGTCAATACCATTTGCAATTAAGATATTCGCCAAAATTGTTCCTGATATTATTTCTCCACAAGACATCAATATATCAAGTTCTCTTTTTGAAGGTTTTTCTGTAACTTGTGTTATCAGACTAATCAAAGTATCTGTAGCGTAAGGAGCTCCTTTTCTTCCCATTGCAGAAACTACTAAAACAAGATCTTTTCCTAAATTTTTTTCTCTTTTTGCTATTTCACATATAGACTGCATTTTTTCATATGATGCAACTGATGTTCCGCCAAATTTTTGTACTAAAATTTCCATAAATCCTCCTTGCTACTTCTTGGAATAAATTCTTTCTCAAATATTTTTTTTATTTTTTTAACTCAAATATTTTGAACACATAACTTTGCAAATATCTGAATATATGACTCTATTATTAAATCATTTTTTCAACTCATATATTTCTGAAGAGTATAATATAGATTATACCACCAAAACAAAAATTGTGTATGTCCTATAGAAAAAAATACACAATTTTTTATTTTTACTTCTTATTAAATTTTTTACTTGTTATTTATCTTATAGATATAGCATTTGTTCAATAACAACTATATCTTTATATTTAATAGAAAACTACCTTAATACTTTAATAAAAACTACCTTCATGTTCAATAATAATCATATCATTTCCGATTTTTCTAATATTCTTCCACGGTACTTCAATAAAATTTCCGTCTTTTCTTCTAAAAAATCCTCTCTCTTGTGGAATCAACAATGACAACACAGATCCTGTTTCCTCATCAAGAATCATATCACAATCGCCAATTTCACCCAGTCTCTCTCCTGTAACCAAATTTACAATCTCTTTTCCTGCTATTTCAGATAAAATCATATTTCATTCCTCCTTGTAAAGTTTTAATTTGAATTTTTCACTTGTATCAACCTACTTTGTTTGAAGTTCTGAAAGCTTTGCTTTCAATTGTCATGAATTTAGTTAAGCAAATAAAAAACAACTTTAATTGATTAGTTCTAAAAGCTTCGCTTTGAATTGTGATGAACTTCTCATAAAAATACTTTTTTATTCAAATACGTCGTTTAAACTTCCTGCCTCTAGACCTTTATCTCTGATTATTTGTATTATATCGTCAAGTGCTTCTGTAGTTGCCTTAGTTGGATGCATAAGAATTATACTTCCACTTTTTAATTCTTTATTTTTTATTCTATCTATGATAACATCTGGTTGCTCTCTGTATTTCCAATCAATTGTATCAGCATCCCATTTAAACGGTATGTAGCCTAATTTTTTAGCCGCTCTTACGGTATCTTGACCAAATGCACCAGCAGGAGCTTGAAAAAATCTTGTCGGCTCATTTATTATGCTTTCTATTGCATTTTTAGCTTTTGTTATTTGTGTCAAATTATCATCATATGAAAGTCTTGAATAATCCAAATGTTCATAGCCATGATTTCCAATTGTATGACCTTTCTCTTTGATTTTTAATAACTCATCCTTATTTTTTTCAGCCCATTTACCTGTAACATTGAAACTTGCTTTTACATTTTCTTTTTCAAGCACTTCTAGTAGCTTATCAATGTACTCCGTCTCCCAACCTAAGTCTACATTTATTGTGAGAGCAACATAATTGCAATCCTTTTTCGTTCCCCTTTCATAAGGATTTTCCATTCCAACTATCATATTAAAAACGGATCTTGTATTTTGATTTATAAATA
>JAISUA010000011.1 GCA_031272305.1 Clostridioides sp. | reverse complement strand
TGTTTGTGCACAAGTTTGTCCTAAGAAAGCAATAAAAAAGGAGGGAAAATAAAATGACAAAGAGCGTTTTATTAGTTGGTGTAGGTGGACAAGGAACTATTCTTGCCAGTAAACTTCTTACAACAGGTCTTATGGAAGCTGGATATGATGTAAAAATGAGTGAAATACATGGTATGAGTCAAAGAGGTGGTTCAGTTTCATCTCAAGTTAGATATGGAGATAAGGTATACTCACCAGTAATTGAAAAAGGTGGAGCAGATATATTAGTATCATTTGAAAAAATGGAAACTCTGAGATGGTTAGAATTTTTGAAATCAGGTGGGAAAATAGTTTCAAATGATTTTAGAATAGATTCAGTACCTGTGCTTACAGGACAATTTAAATATCAAGAAAAAGAAATTGATGAAGAATTAAAGAAATTAGGTGCAACAGTAATAGATGCTGCTACAAAAGCTGAAGAATTAGGTAATGCTAAGGTTATGAATGTGATTTTACTTGGTTGTTTAGTAAAAGCCATGAACCTTGATGATATAGACTGGGAAAAGATAATAAGTGACAATGTAAAGCCAAAATTTGTTGAATTAAATAAGAAAGCATTCGAATTGGGAAAAACACTTTCAATGTAAAAAGTAGACAATGTCGAAATTTTTGTCTAAACTTTTATTTTCATTAGAAACACATAGGTTTTAAAAGTATTAATAAGAAGTTTACACAAAATATTTTATACTAGTGTAAAAAAAGTGTTTGAATCGGGGAAAAATTTTAGATGTAATTAACAAAGTTCAAATTAGAAAAAATATTTTCAATGTAATTAATAAAATTTAAAAATATATTAATTTGAAGGGAGCCTACGCTAATGTCATATAAAATTTTAGCGATAAATCCGGGATCAACATCGACAAAAATAGCAGTTTATGATGATGAGAAACAATTATTTACACACACTATTGATTATCCAGCTAGCAAAATTGCAAAGTACGATAAAGTAATGGATCAGCTTGACTTTAGAAAAGAATCCATATTAGAAGTTCTAAAAGAGAAAGAAATAGATCTAAGAGATATGAATGCAATAGTAGGAAGAGGAGGAGCTCTTCCACCAGTGCACTCAGGAGCGTACGAAGTGAATGATTTGATGGTAGATGTATTTCAAAATAGACCTACACTTGAACATGCTTCAAATCTTGGAGGTGTAATAGCAAAATCTTTGGCAGATATGGTAGGTATAAAATCATATATATATGATCCTGTAACAGTAAATGAACTTTCTGATGTTGCAAAAATAACAGGAATACCTTCTATAGAAAAACCTTGTAATGGTCATGCACTTAATACAAGAGCAATGGCACTTAAATATGTTAAAGAAACAGGTAAAGATTATAACTCATTGAATATAATTGTAGCCCATGTTGGCGGAGGCTCATCAGTTTATCTTCACAATCAAGGGGTTATGTCTGATTATTCTACAGATGATGATGGACCAATGTCACCTCAGAGATCAGGAAGAATACCTGGAGCAAAGTTAGTTGAACTTTGTTTTTCAGGTGAGCACACAAAAAAAGAAGTACTTGCTATGATCAGAGGAAAAGGTGGTTTGGTTGCACATCTAGGAACAGCAGATGTTAGAGAAGTAGAAAGTATGATAAATGATGGAGATGAACATGCTAAATTAATTTATGACGCAATGCTATATCAAACAGCTAAGAGTATTGGGGAATTAGCGACAGTGGTTGATGGAGATGTTGATGTCATAATAATTACAGGTGGTATAGCATATTCAAAAATGTTTACTTCTGCTCTTATGAAAAAAGTTGAATTTATATCAGAAGTAGTACTTATGCCTGGAGAAAATGAACTTGAGGCATTGGCATTTGGTATTTTAAGAGTACTAAGAGGAGAAGAAAAAGCAAGTATTTTTAAAGAAGATGAAGAACTATCTAATTCTTATAGTTTTGCTTAATATATAAAAGATTTAAAAATGAAATTATTATAAAATAGAGGAGATCTAATAGAGCTCCTTTATTTTTGTATAAATATTATAATTTATATTTTCTCTTTCAACCATGGAATCAAAAAAAGCTAATAAGTTGTATCTACTTAATCTTCATATACGCTTCTAATAATAAAAATTTCTATTATATTGAACTAAAATTCGAATTAGTATGCTATAATTTTTTTATCAAAATAAAAGTCAATTTGCGAGCATTAAAATATTATAGAACCAATTTGCAAGCATTAAAATATTATAGATCTAATTTGCAAGCACTAAAATATTATAGATTCAATTTTTTATTAAACTATAAAAATTTCACTAGATCATAAAAAAAACATTTTGAGAGGAGAATTGTATTTTGCCAGCTATTTTAATCGTTGATGATGAGAAGGACATTAGAAATTTAATAAAAGAGTACGCTACGAATTTTGGGTATGAAGTTTTTGAGGCATCAGATGGACTCGAAGCTCTTAACATATGTAGACAACGTGATTTTGATTGTATTATTGCAGATATTATGATGCCAAAAATGGATGGATTTTCGATGTGCAGGGAAATCAAAAAAATTAAAGATATACCTGTGTTGATGTTGTCAGCAAAGGGTGAAGAGTATGACAAACTTTTTGGTTTTGAAGTTGGTGTAGATGATTATGTTGTCAAACCTTTTTCGCCAATGGAACTTATGGCAAGAATCAAAGTTATTATTTCAAGATATAATAAAAGTGAGAGTAATATTTCTAAAAGTAT
>JAISUA010000169.1 GCA_031272305.1 Clostridioides sp. | reverse complement strand
TACTAGAACAGTAACTACATTTATTCCTGCATCTTGAATTTGTTTAGCAACTTTTTCTGAGATTTCTTCACCAGATTTTACATATACTTCTCCAGTTTCAAAATCTACGATATCGTCTGCAGATACTTGTCTATAAATCCTTGCCCATAAAGCTAATTTTTTATTGAATTTATATCTACCCACTTTTGCTAAATCATATCTCTTTGGATCAAAGAATAAAGATCTAATCAATGATGATGCATTCTCAACTGTAGGAGGTTCACCCGGTCTTAACTTCTTATATATTTCAACTAAACCTTCTTCTACGTTGTTTGTACTATCTTTTTCTAAAGTAGCGATAAGTCTTTCATCTTCGCCGAACAAATCTATAATTTCTGAATCAGAACCTATTCCAAGTGCTCTAAGAAGCACTGTTACAGGTTGTTTTCTTGTTCTGTCTACCCTTACTGATACAACTTCATTTGAATCTGTTTCATATTCAAGCCAAGCTCCTCTATTTGGTATAACAGTAGAAGAAATAAGTCTTTTTCCGTTTTTGTCTAATTCTTCAGCAAAATACACACCTGGCGATCTTACTAATTGACTTACGATAACTCTCTCTGCTCCATTTATTACAAAAGTACCTTTATCAGTCATTATAGGGAAATCTCCCATAAAGACTTCTTGTTCTTTTATTTCTCCAGTTTCTTTATTGATAAGTCTTACTTTTACTTTTAAAGGTTTGCAGTAAGTAGCATCCCTTTCTTTACATTCTTCAATATCATATTTAGATTTTTCATCAAGAGAGTATCCCACAAATTCTAAAACAAGATTACCAGTGTAATCTTCTATTGTTGAAATATCATCGAATACTTCTAATAACCCCTCTTCTAAAAACCACTTATAGGAATCTACTTGTATTTCTATAAGATTTGGTACGTCAGCTATTTCCTTAATTTTGGAAAAGCTCATTCTCGTCCTTTTACCTATTGTGACAGGATGTGGCATTCACTTTTCACCTCTCATATTATAAAAATAGAACTAAAGCTCATTCTAACACATCTAATAATTGTATCATAATGTCAAGTACTTTTCAACAAATAATTATATTTTTTTAAATAAATATTTTTGTTTTTTTTAGATAAATTATCTTATCTATTTTTATAATTTATTTTCTATACTTAACAAATTGTAATTAGAACAAAATTTTCCTTGCGAAATGAAAACTTATGTTCGAAGCAATTAAGAAAAGTTCGATTTAAAAATCAAAGATTTTGTATCTAACTTTTTCAAGACTTTCATCCTCAGATTTTATTTCGACTGATTATAAGTCTTTTATAATTAAAAACAAAAAATAAGTTTAAAATCAGGACAATTGCTCTTGATTTTAAACTTATTGTATATCAATAAGGAAATATATTCAATTATTTTTTTCCATCAAATTTTTACATTTTTATTCACATATCTTTTTATTCAACTTCTTCATTTTTTCGTTCGATAAATTTTTTCATTCTTTTCTCAAAAGTACGTCTATCTAGCATAATTATTTTTGAACATCCAAGGCATTTTATTTTTACATCCATGCCTACTCTTGTTATCTCAAAATTTTTACAACCACATGGATGTTGTTTTTTCATCTCAACAATATCGCCTACAGTCAAAGATATCGGCATAGCAATCACCTCTTGTTTTTTAATTTATTCAAATTATTTATATTTAAATTATATCTATATTTAAAGCAAATATTTCAAAGCTTTAACTAAGTCTTCTTATAACTTATATTTAATTCAATTCTATTAGATCCCTTTTTCCATCTTCTTTTTTCAGAATACAGTACATTCCTCTATAATCAATACTGTTCTCTTTCAACAACTCTCTTATATCTTCCAGGTCATCTTTCACAAAACTTATTGAAAGTCCACAACTTGCAGATATTTCCCTAGGAGTAGGAAGCACTTGTATCTTCATCTCGTTTTCTTTTAGTAACTTTTCAGATCTTATCGCATGATGCGTAGAATTGAATGATACTACATACATTTCTTTCATTTAATTTCTCCTTACTTAAAATTATATAGTTATAGTATTAGAAGAGTTCTTCAAGTTTTCAACTATTGTATACATATTTGTAACTGTACCTACTTGAAGTTTTTCTTTTAATCCATAATAATCAAGGCATGTTCCACATGAAAGTATTTCTACTCCTTCTTTTTCTAAAAGTTTTAAATTGTTGACAGTGTCTTCGTTTACAGTACTCAATTTAACACCACCATTTACAAACATAATTGACTTTGGATAAGGTTTTGATTCTGTAAGAGCATACACAAATCCTTTAATCAAAACTTGTCCTAACTCATCATTTCCTGTACCCATTGTTTCTTTTGTTATAAAAATACATCTGTCTCCTAGATCACTTTCTTTTTTACAAGATGTCTCTTCACTACTTTTAGAGGAATCACCTGACTTTATAATTTCAATTGAAATATAATTTTCTTCTTCTTTTAGCACATTTGATTTCAGGTTCATAGAATCTGCAAGTTTAAGAAGATTTTCTCTAGCCATTTGATTATCTACAATAACTTCAATAGTTCCTTCATTTATTTTTTCTAATTCTTTCTTTGCATTTATTACTGGTTTTGGGCAAGCCAAACCTCTTGCATCTACTTCTACTTTCATAAATTTACCTCTTTTCATTAATTTTATTTATTTAAAATTACTAAATCTCTAAATTGATAATTTACTCAAATATAATATTAATCAAGTACTGAGTTTCTAATTTGTTAGGTCGCAACTTCTATAAAAAATATTTTATTTTTTAACTTTACTTGACAATATTTATTGCCTTTTTGTAATAATAAAACTGCTTTTCATCTGAAATATTCTCATACATCATTCCAAGTTCAACATATAAATCGTATAGTTCTTTTTTATCTTGTAAATTTTCTGCTATTTCAGCACTTTTAACGAGATTTTCAAGAGCAGCATTTATATCTCCTTTTTTCAACATTATATGTGAATATTTCTTAAGAGCTTCAAACTCAGTCTTCTTATCTCTGTTTCTAAGTGCAGTTGCAAGTGCAATCTTGCAATATTTTATAGCTAAATCATAATCTTTCTTGTTTATATATGCATCTGTGACTCTAAACAAAGACTTTATTAATTTATCATCTTGAGAATTTTTATTTATTTCAAATGCTTTATTCGAATAAACCAAAGCATTCTCTACATCTCCACTCTTTGTATATACATCTGCCATGTTAAAATATATATCTGCCATTATATCTTTACTTTCGTCTTCATTGACAATTTTTAAAGCTTCTTCATATACTTCCTTCGAAGAATCATAGTTTCCTACTTTGAACAAACTTTCAGCTTCTATCAATAATTCATTGAGTTGCTTAGGCTTTATTTGATCTATCTCCTCTAATTTTTGTATATAAATAAGTGCATTTTCAGGATTATTATCTCTTGAATAACAAGTGACAAAATTATTGTATAATCGTTTGACACTGTCTGAAAATTCTTCTTTAGTAATAGAATTTTCATCTTTGATACTTCCAAGCATCTGTTGTGCCAATTTTAAATAATCAATTGCTACAATATGTATTTCTCTATCAATGTATACTTCTCCTATCTTTATATATGATAAAAAAATATTGGTTTTATCTTCATTTTTAATAAAAAAATACAGAGCTTTTTGAATTTTTTCAATTGCATCATCTAGATTGTGTTCTCTTTTCCGAATATCTGCTATCAAAAAATAACACTTGCCTATATCATCTAGTTCAAATTCCTCACATATATCAATTGCCTTGTTTAACTTCATCTCTGCTTTTTCAAACTTGTTTGTTTTTACAAGTATTTCACTTTCAACTATCAGATTTTCAACTATTTTTTTTGATTGTATTTCTTTGTTTTCCAAAAGATACTCTACACTTACATCCAATCTTTCACTCAAATATTCCAACACTTCATAACTTGTGTGTGATTTATCCCTCTCAATATGACTTATTTGAGCTGCAGTTATTCTATCGCCTGCAAGTTCTTTAAGAGTAAGATTCTTATCTTTTCTCAATTTTTTTATTTTTTCTCCTAAACTCAAAACTTCCAACTCTTCGTCCCCCCTTACCACTTTTTTAACCGTTCTATGTATTCTTGAAATATCTATATTGATAAGTCTTCTTATGAGTACATATTTTTAATTTCTATAATACAATTATATTATAAATTATTTTAAAAGACCATATGTTTTAGAAAATTAAAATTTTTTGTGTTATAATTTGTCAATTAGTGTACTTTAGCTATCAATATTCTGCTAAACTCAACACGACTAAAGTCGCAGGTCTCTTATTTCCACGATTACTGCGTACTTATTCGTAAATCTTACACAATCCTCATAAACTTTGTCTATTATAAAAAATCTTGTTTTTAATTTTTAACTTTAAATGTATCTACACAACTGTTATAATTAAGTAATAACACAAAAAATTATTGATATTTAAAATATCAATAATTTCGTGTATGTATATAGAAAAAGTAAATATATCAGCTTATAAAGTATTTCATTTTATTAATTTCAACATAATAACCAATAAAATAATTGTATGAAAGTTTACGCAAACTTTTTTTCATACTTTTGAAAAATTGTATAATCTAGAAAAAAATAAAATGCTAGTACAAAGTTTTGTATGAACTATTTTTTTATTTTAAAAAAAGTCTTAAAATATACTAAAAATAAAATTTTATACAAAATAGTTATACTTTTGATAAATTGTTTACTTCTTTAAATATTATTTACAAATAATAAATATTTCATGTTCGAAAGGTGATATATATGAGTTCTAAAAATAAAATTTTATTATTTTCAATTTTGATGTCAGTTTCGTTGTTTACTATAGGTTGCGAAGAAAATACAACTGATGAAACACACGAAAATGAAAATCAAAACATTGAACAAAGAAGTGATTCTAATAACGAAGATGTACAAGCTGAAGAACCTACTATAAAAGAAGATGCAGTTAAACAAGATATCAAAACTCAAGAGATTGTTGTATATTCATACGATTTGGATAACGAAGAGTTAGTTGAAAATAAAGTAAATGTAGTTGCTATCACACCAGAAAATTTATACAATGAATTGATAAATTTAAAAGTTATACCAGAAAGCACATTTAATTCTTTTAAAGTACAGACTGTTAAAATTGATGAAAAAGAAAATCAAATCGGATATTTAGACATAGGTTCAGATTTTATGGAAACAAAATACGGTAGCTCTGCAGAAAGTTGTATGCTTGATGCACTTGCAAAAACTTTTAAGGAAAACTTAAAACTAGATAAATTAAAACTTACAGTAGACGGCAAAAATTACGAAAGTGGACA
Source organism: Clostridioides sp. (assembly GCA_031272305.1). Taxonomy (GTDB): domain Bacteria; phylum Bacillota; class Clostridia; order Peptostreptococcales; family Peptostreptococcaceae; genus Metaclostridioides. Next base: position 1,144 of record JAISUA010000169.1, on the reverse strand, counting down.
TATCATTCTAGAAGATAGCGATTATTTGTAAGATTTGCTAAAAAATTAGTTGATGAAATTTTTTTACTCACTTGATAAGATTTTTATAAAGTATATCTATAAGTATTTTTATTAAAGATTTACTTCAGAATGTATACAAGTATATATTTTTATCAAATCTTAATTTTAAAATTTTATCATCTTAATTTTAAAATTTTATCATCTTGATTTTAAAATTTAAAAATAAGTATTTTTATGAAATTTCATTATAAGAAAAACTTAAAATAAAGAAATGATGAATTTGTTTTTTATATTCTTTGATGTTTTCACATTTCATGTGAATCTTTACATCTCACTAAATTTTACAAACAACTTTCATCATTTCTTTTTTATTTAAAAATTTTTGTTAAAAATTCTTATAAGTATTCCTCTGATAAGACTTATCATCACTTAAGTAAAATCTAATGAGATAAGTCTTGAAAAAACTGAGATAGAAAATCTTTGATTTTCGTTATCGAAGTTTACTACTTGGTTCGAACGTAAATTTTTATTTTTATTTTATACAAAAAATTTAACTTCCGCAATCAGATACTCTATATATACTTAAAATAGTTCTATCTATAATTACATCTAGATATATGCTTGAATATGGCGTTAGTATAAGTTGCAACTGATCTCCCGCTGTAAGACACTCTATTGTAGAATTGCTAATATTAACCACTATATTTTGTATTGCTTGTAAAGATGCACTTTGAGGTAACTTAACTCCATTTTTAGTTACAAAAACATCAAGATTTGCTGAATCCTCTACTGATAACATTTTTACACTTACACTATAATTAATAGAATCTGAACCTCCCACGACTTAAGTCGCAGGGTTCTATTTACAATAGAAATTTTATACGTTCCTTACCAACTTCTTTTGAAGTAAGTCTATTCGTATAGGAGTGTTCAGTTCTCCTCTATGGTATAAGACCGATAGGTCTACAACTTTACTTTTCTTCAATATATTTAATGCTCCATTACAATCTGCATTGAATATATATCCTTTAACAGTTTTATACAATCCACGTTTAATTCTTTTGCCACTAAAATTATATTCTCTAGGATTTCCATTGTTATACGCTATATTGTCATAATTATATACTGACATGTCATTGTTATA